>JAEZSD010000038.1 GCA_023422095.1 Bacillota bacterium | reverse complement strand
TTTCAAATAAAGGTAACAGCGTTTCTACTAAATTAGCTAATCCGTAATTGCATATCAAAGTATCACCAACGAAAATTTGCTCGGCGTTATCTACATAAGTTTTTCCAATCAACGCTGATTGATAGGTTGATGAGATTTCTCGAGAAAGAGGAAGACAAATTATGTGTTTATATCCTTTTTTGAATAGACGATCATAAGCTTCCGCAAAATCATTAGGAGATGGGGAAGAAGTGGAGAGATTTTTCACATCATCAAGCAAGGGAATTATTTCCTCGTCCAATGTATCTATTTCTCTTTTATTAAATGCCTGAGTGTGAATATTCAAAGAGACGACTTCGATGTCGTAATCTTTAATTAACTGAGGATCCAGTGTGGTGGTGGAATCGATGACAATTCCGATTGAGCTTTTGTTTTTCATAGGCAGCCTCCTTTGAAGGTTTAAGATAACTATACACTAATCAATATTTTATAAATATTAATTAATTAGCTTCTTTTTTTTATTTTATCGGAAAATTTCAAAATTAACACCATATGTGCTCTTTTATAAAGCATAAAAAAAGCGAGAACAAAGTCTCGCTTAATAAACAACTGGAGCAGGTGACGGGAATCGGACCCGCATAACTAGCTTGGAAGGCTAGTGTTCTACCACTGAACTACACCTGCAGTTCGCAGCGAGTTATATTATATAACTGGTATACGAATTTGACAATTGCTTTTATTTCAAGAATTCAAGAAGTTGATTTTGGTTCATGTAGCCAAGGGAATGTTTAACAATCTTGCCATCTTCAAAAAGAATCAATGTCGGAATTGATTGAACGCCAAATTGAGAAGCGATTCTGGGAAGCAAATCAACATCGACTTTCAAAATTAATGTGTCTTTTGCCTTACCACTTGCGTCAATTGCTTCAATGACTGGCGAGAGCATTTTGCATGGTCCACACCAGGTGGCAAAGAAATCAACGAATACTCTTCCTTTGTTATACAAAGAATCAAATTCTTGGGCTGTTTCAACGTGTTTAATCATAATTTTCTCCTATAAGGTCAGTAAGTAAAATATTACTGCCAATATGGCTAGATGCAGAGGGTAATAAAGATACGCTCCGTATTCAAACCACTTCTTATTATATCCACGCTTGCCGTTGTAAAACAAAAGAAGTGCTCCAGAAAATAGAGATAGCCATTGATAAGGTAAAAAGGGTGTAGTAAAGAACCAGGTTAATACATAGGCCACAATAGCAAAAAAGACTACTGTCATCATGTTGAATAAATTAGTGGACCGGACATCATAAGGAGATAAAACCAAAACTTCGACATCCACGCCCATATTTTTTGCTGTGTAACGAAGGTATAAATCTTTTAAAACTTTAGCGAGGTAGAATCCCATAATCATTATTACGGCTAACCAGCCATATTGAGTTCTTAAGTAGAAGGGAAACCAGTGAACAACCACTCCATTATTTTGTTGGTATGTTGTGACCGCAAAAGAGACAATTGAATAAATGGCAGGAAGTATAGAAAGTAGTTTAATTTTTACACTCTTATTTTTTAGTAGAAATACCCCAATAGCTCCTAGTAGTAGATCAATGAAAATATTGCCCGCATCAATTAGTCCGCTTGACATGAATGGGTTGGGAACATAAAACAAAAAAGCGAAAGCTCCACTAATAAGAAGCGCCATGATGCCGAGTCGTAAAGCATATTTTTTGAAACTTTTTGTATGCATCACTCCCTCATAAATTAAAAAGGCAAAGAGAGGAATTGCTAATCTTCCTAATCCTCTTAGTATCAAGACAATTGGTGAATTCACATCAAGAAAATAATACGAAATTTGAAAACCGACATGATCGAGAGTCATGAATAGCAAAGCCATAATCTTTAAGCCAAAGTTTGAGAAAATCAGCCACCTTTGTTCGTTCTTCATCGTTTTTACCCTTAGTTAATTCCATTTAGAAACAAAATTGAAGTAATGGCAATCATATTATTCACAACATGAGCAGTTACTGAAGCAGCTAGGCCAAAATAATCATAGGCAAAGCACAAGAGTGCGCCCGCAATTAAATAAGAGGGCAAATTTAGAAGTTCAACGATGTAACCTTCCGCACTTCCAACTAAAAAATCAAAGTGGATAAGGGCAAAGAAAGAGATAGTAACGAGATAGGCTATCCATTTTCCTAAACGAGCAGACAGGGAAAACAAACCAAGGCGATATGTTAGCTCTTCACAAATTGGACCGACAAATACAAAGATGATAAAAGCAAATACTGGGTAAGAAACGGTGATTTGTCTAATTAGAGACTCATTTTCGTTAACATCAAATGTGTAAAAAGAAGAAACGATTCTACTATATAAACCACTGAGCAAAATAATGATTCCCCCAATTCCTATTCCGACAATATATGGCTCAATTTTTTTAAAATTAAGGAAGATTTTTCGATGATTTTGCGTGATTAAAATTGCCATGGCTAAAAATAGAATTCCATATGTGACAAATTGAGTCACTGACATAAATAAAACTCTGTTTCCGTCAGTGTTTAAATACGAAAAAGCCAATTGGACAAGTATGGCAATTAAGCTCAATCCAAGCCAGCCAAGTAGAAAAAAAGTAATTTCCTGCCAGCGGGGAAGCCAAACTAAACCTCGGTAATTTTTATGAGCCATCAAATTTGGGTTTAATTCACTGCACTTTGGGCAGTGTTTTTCTACTGGATCATATTTATGACCACATTTAGGACAATTAGTGTCTCTTATTAACATTTGCTTTATTTCCTAATAAAAAAACTATACACTAAAAATGACTTTAACAGTAATAATAACTACTAGTTATGGACTGATGGGAGATGAGGTAATAATGTCAGCTGATTTATTTGCTCAAATTGTCAATATCGGCCTCGTTGTCCTTTTTGTTTTGATTATTGTCGGTTTTATCATCGCTGCATTCATCGGTTATAAACGCGGTATTTGGTCTTCGACCTATCGAATGGTTTTCATGATGATACTTGTTGCTGCTGGGCTATTATCTTTGTCTGCTATAGCAGAAATTATTGGTAATTTTAATCTTGATCCTCTTATACCCTACGAAACAATTATCCTAACAAATGAAAAAACCGGGATGGTTTATTTTGCACCTATTACTTCTTTTCATGAAACATTAGTTTCGTGCTTACGAGGTTTCTATTACTTATATAACGTCTCAGGCAGTTATGCGGCTGCGACCGAATTCGCCGAGGCCTTAGCTTATTCCGCTGTCAAATTGGTGGCTTTTGTCGTCATCATGTTTTTTATTGTTACCTTAGGTTGGCTTTTGTGTACTATTTTATGGCACGTATTGTTCAAACGCTTGATACCTAAACTCGCTAGAAACAAAATCAAAATACGTTGGGCCGGAGCAATAATGAATTCTATTTCCTATGTTGTGGTTGGTTTTCTTTTGATTTCACCCTTAACCTCAATGGTTAATATTATTAACCAAAACTATTCGAGAAGAAACGATGATAATGAGATTGTGTCTTACCTTAATGGATTCATGGGTTCTTATGATAATTCTCTTTTTGCAAAAACATTCTTTAACTGGACGGTTGATCCTTCTTCTGGGCTTACTCTCGATGCAACAATTCTCAATAATTTGACATCATCTTCTTTGGAAAATGGTTCAATTGGTATTATTGGTAGTGTTTCTGAACTAACCAATATCGCGAGTGTCCTTGTCGAAAACATCTTAATTGGGCCAAATGGAGAGATTAGTTATAGTATTCCCGAAATGGTAAACCAAGAATATATTGAAGCCTTATTTTCATCATTAAAGGATTCCAATCTTCTCATGACAATCATTCCTATCGCGGTTCAACTTGCAATTAATTCTGATTTGTTGGCCGGTGTTGTCGATTTGTCGATGCTCGATTTATCGGATGCAGAGTGGGACAAAGAATTAGACGCAATTGAAACGATAACTATCGATATTGCTAATAGTGGATTGGTCGATTCGTTCATGGACGAAGAAGGCAACGTTGTTATTCCAAGCGACCCAGCCAGTATTGTTACTGGTTTATTGACCAACAAAGCTTATCAATATACTTACCATGCCCTATCGACAATCAGTCAATCTAAATTATTATCACGCAGTATTCCTGCTTTAATCCAATATTTCATTGATAATGGTGGAGAAACAATGAGTTCCTATTTTCCAGCCACCTTTGAAGCTCTCAATGATATTGATTGGGGCTTTGAACTCAGCACTGTCTATGATTGCCTTTACCAAATGTATTGTGTTGATGACCGAATCATTTCCGCAATCCTTAGCAATAATTCTACTAACCCCGAAGGAGAAGGTGGAAGCGAAGGAGAAGGCAGCGGTTTAGTTCCATTCCGCGCTGATGAAGAACCCGAACAAGTTAATTTGATAGACATTATTTTAGAAAATATTGATTCTTATCGACGCATTCTCGTCGGTGAAACCAATTCCGCAAATGAATTAATTAATATTGATAGTAATGGTCGCACCATTGTTTATTCCAATGGCAAACGAATTGCGGGGCGTCGTTATTGTTTATTAGATATATCTTTATGCAAGACTGTTTTTGCATCTCTTCCCCAATTATTAGGATCCGTTATTACTGATGAAACCGCTTCCGCCGCTGTCACTTCCGTAATTGAAGAGTTATCTGCTGGCAAATGGATGAAAAACTTCAAAGAAGAATTTAATGCATTATTCTACTGTTTCTCTGCTTTCGGAGATGATCCGAGTGCTTTGGATACTCTACTAAGTGGAGAGCTAGTTCCTGAAGGAGGTTCTTTAGGAGATATTGATGAAAATCTCATTAAAGTACTTAGCAAAGTTCTAAAAAGAATGGACAATTCAAAGATTATTTATGCCATTTTATTACCCACGATACGTTCTTTATTAACTTCTGGTAGCGTAGCGGATGCCTTTACTAGCAGTGGCATAGATATCGATATTGTTACTGATGGAATCAACAAAGCGGAAGCTTCACGAACCCTTGGTGTAGAATTAGCAAAAGTAATTGGTTCCGTTAAATCAATCGGTACTCTTACGGATATTCTTGCTAGTGGAAGTGATGTTCCAACTTTAATCTCTCAATTAGGTCAAGCTAACGAATCCATCGCTTATGCTCTTGATGCTATCTATAGCTGCCGCATTATTAACCCAATTCCTCTTTCAACTGACACATATACCATCAATGAAAACTTCCTCAATGTGATGAATTTTATTTTTGGTGATTCTTTAAATGTCGATGGTCTTACTTTTGACCAAGCTTTACTAAGTGATCCTAATATTAAGTGGTCAAATTCCACTGACAGCAATGGCAATTTCTTCCACGACAGATATGGACGACCCATCTATGATGGTGAAAATGGTGCTATTGCAAATGTCATACGTGCGCTTGGCACATCGGGAATAATGACAGTGATGACAGATCCCAATTATTTGTCAGGCAGCAATATTACTGATAACCTTGCTTCCTTAGAGAATGATTATCACTTATCGACTGTATTAGCTGCTGTTGGAAGAAGCGTTGTGTTTTCAAGCACGATGGGAACCTTCCTCGATGCTCAGCTTCAACAAACCGGAATTTTAGATCAAGGCGTTTCCTTCACCAATGTTACTGATTGGGCTGAAGAAGGCGAAAAACTGGGTGTCTTACTGACAACTATTGGCGAAGTAGAAATTGATATGTCAAATCTAGATTTGAATGCTGTAACTAATGTTGTCGGTTTAAATAATCTTCTTCATGCTTTGGCCGATTCATCAATCTTCATCGATAAGACGAGTGGTGATTACTTATTCTCCAATTGGCTTTATGTTAAGGTCGAGAGTAGTTTGACTAATTTTTCCGATGGTATTAATACCTTTAATTTAATTCAAGATCCATCTGTTTGGGATCCTACTTGGGGCGAACAAGGTCCGGATCAATACACAATTGTTAAAAATGATTTTGTTTCCCTTGATGAAAAGGATGATTGGTATGACGACGAGTTCGCTTCATCTTTCAATACTTCGAGTTACATTTTACCTTTTGCAAACTATACAAATTATTGGGATAATCCCCAATTTATCGAGGATTATTCCCCAATTCTCGACCTTGATGAGATTGGCAAAATATGCAAAATTGTTTATTGGGTTTCTCAGGCCGTTGCAACAAATGACCTATTAAGTATGCCAGTGAGAATTTTCGAAGGCTTGATTAATTCTCTTAACGATACGACTTGTTTACGAGTCTCCACCTATAATTATTTTGAAGTTGCAAAATCGGCATTCACAGGTGGCACATCATCCGCATTCTTCGATTTAGAGCCCGCCAATACCCCATATTTAATTTCTTGCGACGAATACATTTACAATTACGATTCCTCAAGAGAATTAAGACAAGTTGAAATTGATCATCTGACGGAAATCTATTCTACCTATCGTTATATGATTGATGAAGGTGTTTTAGATAGTAATAACCAATTTGTCACCGATATGATCGATGAAGAAGTTGCTTTGCAAATCCGCAGTTCAATTGTCGGCATACAACAATCGATCGTCTTCCATCGCAAAGGTTCAATCTTGGATCCTGATTTAAGCGATGATACGGATGGCTATTATCCAACCGTTTTCCAAAACGCAATGGGAGCATTCTTGACTGCAGAGGATATGGGGACGATTATCTATAATGTTCATAATCCCAAAGATACCTTCTACTATGACGATTACGCTGTATATTTAGAACCCGGCTTATCTACGGTGACTGAAAAAGATATTATAAAAGCCAAGTCTGATTATATACTCGATAATTATTTTGACTACGCTGGAGATAATAATTTCAGTTACAATCAGCAAATTAACGAAGTTAACGCTATTTTCACTGCTATTGATGCCATTGTTGGAGGACCAATCGAAGGTACCAATCAAAAGTATCAAGGACTTAGAAAAACGGATGGGTCCATCACATTTAGTTTTGAAAACTTTGATATCACTAATACTGGCAATGCCTTAGCCGTCAATCAAATTCTCACTGCATTAAATGAAACTAATACCCTATATGATAGCGTTTCAAACATCATATCTTTAACCTTAGAAAACGTTTCCCAATATGATTTAGTGAGCAGTTTGACCCATGTTAATTTTGAGGACACCAATGTCTTCTATCATTATTTTGATGAGACCAATCTCGTTGGTACTCAGACCTATAATTGGGAAGCTAAATTTGATGATCAAGAGTTGTCGCTTGTTTGCGATATTCTCAGAGAAGTTTCAAAGAACCAAAATGGTGAACCCTCAACTTTCCCTGATTTAGATACAATAAGTACCTCCTCAACCTCGATTCTTAACTTGCAAAATTTCCTTCACGACTTGAATGAAAGCAAAATATTTCACACCGGTGGACCAATACTTTCCTTATCCTTTGATGTTAACCAAGATGTTGTCTTGAGTAACAACTCCTCGACCGGAATGACTGTCTTCCAAGAGATATGTGTTGAATTATTCTCCCATGATTTAATTTCCTCGTCTCTCTTTAATGTCAATTCTCCAAAGGATCAAGCCAACATGACACTAGGCAATTATTCCAGCGCTGACCAGAAAGCGGTTTATTTAGCCGAAAGTTTATTTACTTATGATGGTCAAGGAGCTCTTGCCCTTTCCCTTCCTTCTCAAGCCCTTGAAATTGACAACATCGCTGATTTCATGGTTGCGGCTCTTGACTTTAACGCCTCTAATTTCACCTCGCTGGATTTGATGGCAATCAACACTAGCGATGCCCGCGAAGTTCTAATTGCTCTCAATGAAAGCAACTCTCTTTATGATGCCGTTCCTAATCTTATTTATACAGTGATGAATCGCGATTTTACCACTTTCCAAGGTGTCGATTTATCAGATGCCTCTTCCTTCTATCATTACGATATATCTGGAACAACGAATTACAACGTTAAATTTGATGTTGATGAAATCGATAACATTATGACCTTAGTTAATGATTATCAGCTTTTCACTGGTATTGTTGGCTCTAACAACATGGAAGATTTGGCGGTAATAAAAGCCTTAATGGAAAATGGCTATATTTATGACATTTTAGTCGATGCCTATACCAGCAATATCTTACATTCCTCTAATGAATATCTTACATCCTCTACTCACATGACAGTTTTTGAACAAGTCGTCAATATGTTCGTTTCCCGTTCAGGATTAACAAGCTACGCTTATCCTGTAAATGGCGATGCTAATATGATGGCTAAAATCAAAGCTGTCACCACCCTTGATGAAGCCTATAAAGTCAATGTCACGACTATAAATACCAACGGTTATCATGAGAATTGGTTACGTGTCACAAATAACGATGAAATTCACGCTCTTGTTGATTTCATTTCCGTCAGCCAATCGATTCTAGGCGAAAGCGGAACGATGGATGTCGCTGATTTGCACATGGATAACATTAATCCAGATGAGACGAAAACCATCATGATGGCAATCAATAAAGTCGATTTCCTCAGCGATGTTTTACCAGTCTTTGTTGAACAAGGCTTTGATGCAATTGGTCTAAATTCTTTGGCAACTTACAATTCTATTTCATATTCGTACTTCAATATTGGTCAATATCAATACGGAGGAGATCGCAGCTCATCAAATATTGAATTCTGTGAGATTAACAACATCCACGCTGCCTTGGCCAACTTGGTGAAGGTTGATGGTGAAAGTAATTTTGATGGCTACTATAGCCTCAATAATCTTGTCGCTCTCTCCGAAAACACCGATAACTTCGATGGCATTATTAGCTTTATTAGCCATAGTCGAATTTTAAATACTGATCCAACAGGTTTATTCAATACAATGTGGACTTTATCATCATATCCCGCCTCCGCCCGTGGATTGTTACTCTATAACATTTTAACGGCTGGAGCTAGCAACCCAAGCGATGGAGCAAATCTTGGGCAATACATTACAGGTGCAACTTCAGAAGAAAAAATTGCAACTCTTTCTAGAATATTTACTATTTCTAACTACAACTATTTAGCCGAATCAAAAGGTTTGTTTGCTCTAGCATCAAATTCTGATGAAATCGATAGTAATAATCTAAATATTAACGACTTCAACGC
>JAEZSD010000109.1 GCA_023422095.1 Bacillota bacterium | reverse complement strand
TGTCATCCTGCATATCGTGAATGTAAGATTTAACACCCGTAGAGACCGCTAAGACAGCGGAGACACCGATGATTCCGATGGACCCAGCGACGCAGACTAAAGCGGTTCTTTTAATCTTAGCTAAAAGATTGCGAGCCGATAGTCCAAAAGAAGTAATTAAAGACATCTTTGATTGAACAGCTGGTTTGGCGCTCTCGCGATGGCTCCTCACACTTTGCATCTCTTCTTCATCTGAATAGGGGCGAGAATCGCTAGTGACAACACCATCTTTTAAACGCACAATGCGGTTAGCATATCGATTGGCTAAATCAGGGTTATGGGTAACCATAATGACCAAACGGTCACTAGCTACCTCCTTGAGGAGATCGACGATTTGTAAAGAAGTTTCGCTATCCAAAGCACCAGTTGGTTCATCAGCTAAAACAATTTCTGGATCATTAACGAGAGCTCGGGCGATGGCCACTCTTTGCATTTGACCACCACTTAGCTGGTTTGGCATCTTTTTATACAAGCCTTCGAGACCAACTTTATCGATGGCTTCCATGGCTTTTTTTCGTCGTTCGGCTTTTTTGTATCCACCGATGGTCAAAGCTAATTCAACATTGCCTAAAACCGTAAGATGGCTGACCAAGTTATAAGATTGAAAAACAAAGCCAACTGAATGGTTGCGGTATGTATCCCAATCGCGGTCGTTATATTGTTTAGTAGATCTTCCCTCGATAATGAGATCGCCGTTACTATAGCGGTCTAGGCCACCAGTGATATTCAACAATGTGGTTTTGCCACATCCTGATGGACCTAAAATAGCCACAAATTCATTGCGGCGAAAATTTATTGTGACATCATGCAAAGCATGTACAGTTGGTTGATCCTTTAAGGGATAGTCTTTATTGATATGAACAAGTTTGAGCATTGTTTACCTCCCAATGAAGTATTCTTCATTAATAGTATCTATAATTCTTACTAATTATCATGATAAAAGTCAATGAATATGAAAAAAACTCTAACAAAATTAGAGTTGCGTTCGGTATTAGTTTAAATGAGCAAAAAACTATTTATTTGATTTTTTGTTATTTTTGGAAACGATTAATTGCCTAATGTGATAGCTTTCAGGTCCGGGTTTCATGATATTATCGTTGGTTGGTTTAACCTTCAATTTGCCAAGCAATTCATCTCCTTCAGAATATAATTCTTCCAATAAGACGGCTTTTTTACCACGAGTGAAAACGAAGATAAGCAAGATAAAAAGAGCAATAGAAAAACAAAATAAAGCAATAATCAAAAGAAAGATCATATAGCTATAGGCTTGTAAAAATAGCCAAGGAATCAAAAAAGCTAGTCCAACAATCGTCCAAACAATGAAAGAGAAAGGGAATGTTGTGCCAATAACACGAGATTGGAAACTTAAAGAGCGAAGGCGACGATAATTCGGGTTCTTGCGGTCTCTTTTCATGACAAGTGAAACAAAAGTACCGCTATTGTTTAATGAGTTGGAAACAAATTCCCATCCAAAATGCTCGCGGTTGGCGATTTCTTTTTCGAGATTTTTCTGAGCAATCTTCCAAGTTTTAGTTTCGTACTTCTTCATTTTTTAATTCCTGTACCTTACTTAAGTATGAATTATATCTCTCTTCACGATTAGAAGCATATTTCAGCGATTGGCGGGTCCTGAAAATGGCCAAGACTCCTAATCCGCTCGCGGATAGAACACCTGGTAAAAGGGCCACTAAAAACCATAAGAGGTCATTGGTATCAGGAGCGACAAAACTCATCACTAAATAAAGAGTTAAAAATGCAAACGCTAATCCAGTTAACACAAATAAGGACCACATGGGTATGGATGACAGCTTATGATAAGACTTTTCGAGCTTAATTAATTCTGAGTAGTGTTTTGTCTCGTTATCTCTTTGTAAAAATAATTCGACTTTTTCACCGACAGATTTTTCTTCAAGCAATTCCCAATCAAATAAAAAAGCATCTCTCAAAACGAAAAAACGACTATTGGGTTCGGTAATGACATGCTTTTTTTCCATATTGTTATTTTATCTTTAATGGCCTTGTTTAACAAGAAAAAGCAAGATTATCCTTTTATTGTATTGTGTAAGTAATTGGTATTTGTCGAATTTTATTAATTAAAATTGAAAAGAAAGTAAATAAAAACGGCATCAACGATACCGCAATATTCATGGTGGCCTAGGAGAGATTTGCACTCCCGACACGTAGATTTTCAGTCTACTGCTCTACTACCTGAGCTACCAGGCCATCAATTAAAGCGCTGGCGGACCATACGGGAATCGAACCCGTGGTCTTCTCCGTGACAGGGAGACATGTTAACCGCTACACCAATGGTCCTTATGCTAAGCGCTTAAATATTATTAAAGAAAAATGAAAAAAATGCAAGTCCTTTTAAGCGCCCTATTTTAAAAAGAGTGAATATTTGATTTTTCAGCTATTTTTTCTGGTATTTCTTTTATAAAAAGGAATAAAAAAGACTCCACATAATTTGTAGAGTCTAATTTCTAGCAGTAACTATTAATAATTAACAGCTCTGAGTTCGAAATAACTCATGGGGTGATTGCAGGTTGGGCAGATGGCTGGGGCATCTTTTCCAATGTGGAGGTGACCACAGTTGCGACATTTCCAAACAACGACATCAGGAGCAATAAAGACTTTACCTTCTTTGACATTTTCAAGAAGTTTAAGGTATCTCTCTTCGTGTTTGGCTTCAATGCCGGCGACTAATTCAAATTTTGCGCCGATCTCATAGAAACCTTCTTCATTAGCGACTTCCGCCATGTTTTTGTACATGTCGGTCCATTCGTAATGTTCGCCCTCAGCAGCATCTTTTAAATTTTCAGCAGTTGTGGGAATATCACCACCATGGAGGTATTTAAACCAAAGTTTCGCGTGTTCTTTTTCGTTTTCAGCAGTTTCTAAGAAAAGCTCCGCGATTTGCTCATAGCCTTCCTTTTTAGCCTTACTAGCGTAGTAAGTGTACTTAGTTCTTGCTTGGGCTTCTCCAGCAAAGGCAATCTCTAAGTTTTTTTCGGTTCTTGAACCTTTTAATTCCATATTAAATCTCCTTAGTATGGACTTATTATATCACGCGAAAAGAAGATGACAAAACAGATGCTTCATATTATCGATTAATTTTTTAATCAAGAGTATAGTCACTTAAATTAGGGTATAAGTATTTGATATCATCATCAAAACTGGTGATTGTTTTATAGTATTCCCAATCGTCTGAATATTCTGTTTTGACTTCTTTAACGAAATTGTCTTTCCAATAGTATTGTCCGACTCTCACCACTTTTGAAGATGAAATGGTGCGATATTTTATTCTTAGAGAGTCACTTGAAGAAGAGGTTGTTTTAATATTGACATAATCATAATTTAAATTTAATGAATCACCTAATAACCCATGTTCCTCATTTAATAAATCGTATTTGTATTCAGTTCCTTTATAGGCTTGGACGTAATAATTCACTAATAGTGAATAAATGAAAGAATCCTTCTCAACGAAATTATCGTATTTGGTATATTCCCTAGTGTAAACACCTTCGCTATAGTATTGGCGGGCGATGTAAAAGGTTCCTTCTTCTAGAAAAGCATAGACTCTATCATCAGCCATTATTTTATCGTTTATTGTCTCGATATTTTTGTAAAAGAAATAATAGTCAGGACAACTTACCGCTCCAGATATTGATTGAGTTTCTTCATCTCCTGTTGAGTCGATAGATTGATAAATATCCAAATCGTAGGAAAAAACCAAAGTATTGTTATCGATGGTTTTTTGAGCATCGTAAATTTCATTTAAGATGGTTTTAGCATCATTAATCGAAATTACTTCTTCATTTGCACAAGCAACTAGAGAGAAAACACTAAGGAGTATAATAGGAATGCTGAATTTCTTATTCATGGTTTTTATTCTAGAATAAAAGAGAATATTAATCAATAAACGATGGATTTAATCAAAGAAAAAAGGTGGAATGATCCACCTAATTTTCTGCTTTTTCGTGTTTATGTTTTCCTTTGAGCCAAGGCTTTTGACCATCAAATCTTTGATATGTCTCGATGAGCATTTGTTCCATTCGATCCATACATAAATTGATCTCAAATTGCTTAGCGAAGTTACTATATTGAACTGAGGCTTTCGCTTTTTCTTTTGGGTGTTCAATCCACCAATCGATCTTTTTTGCTAAATCGCGAGCGGAACGATAATTAAAGGAGGATTCGGGTCTCAAGGCAAATCTACTGGTCGCACTTCTTGGGGAATTCGATATAACAGGTACTAACCCACAAGATAATGCTTCCAAACAAGAAATAGCTTCGATTTCAATTAATGAAGTGTGGACATATAGATCAGCACACCCGAGGATTTGATTGACCTCTTCGTGTTTATAAGTTCTCAGAATTGCAGGATTCTCTTTCATGTGGCGATTGATCCACTTTTGAAGTTTCTTCTCTTTAGGTCCACTCCCGGCTAAGACAATTTGAAGTTCTTTTTTATGTTTGCTTAACAAAGCGGCTTTCAAAAGCAAAATCTGCTTTTTTTCAGTTGAATAGCGGCCCGACATAACAACAAGAAATTTACCTTTAAATTCTTCAGGCTTTTCAAAGTGAATCGAGGCATTAAATAAAGAAGCATCAACCCCATTGGAAATCGCGTATGGAACTGGTCCATTCATGTAGCGACGAACATAGTCACGAATAAATGAAGTAGGATAATGAATAGCGTCGCACATGCAATAGTAATGAGACCAGAAATTGCGATAAATTGCAGAGTTAGCTAAGGGAAAATTCATCATGAAAACATGGCTGCTAAGATTTTCCGCTTGGGCATGGAATCCACTGGTAAATGGAATGTTGTGTTTTAAGCAATATCTAGCCGCTGCTCGTCCAGCAGAGAAAGGCAAAATAGAGTGAACAATATCAGCTCCCTCAACAGCTTTTTGAAGAATGTTTTCATCAACTTTAGCTATCGATACACCATTCTTTTTTACATATCCCTCTAAAATACCAAAATTTAGAGTGGGAATGAGAAAATAATTTTCTTGTCCTTCATAAGTTTTATCGCAGCAAAGGACGCGAACTTCGTGCCCTTTATTTTTTAAAGAATTAATGAGATTTAAGGCGGCGAGGGTAGTTCCATTATTTGGTTTTCCCAACACATCCGCAATAATAGTAATAATCATTAGAGCGCCCTCTCTTTCTTACCATTTCAATTATACAGGATAATAATAGATTATTCGACAGTCACAGCTTTGGCTAAATTGCGAGGTTTATCAACATTGAGTCCTTTTTTCAAAGAAACATAATAGGCAAAATAGAAAGCAATGGAAGATATTGCCACGCTTGATAAATAACGACGATAATCGCCAACCACAAGATAATCACCAGGAATAGCCAGTTTTTTTGTGGTCACAACAAACACTTACGCTCCCCGAGCTTTAATCTCCTGAATGTTGTTTCTCATTCCAGAAGCAGTGATATCATCAGTGACAAAAACGATTACAGGTGTACCAGGCTCTATAAGTGCGATGGGGCCATGTTTTAATTCACCACCAGGAATTGCTTCGGAGTGAATATAACTAATTTCTTTTAATTTTAATGAGGCTTCCAGAGAAAGATCGTAATCATACCCTCGACCTAGGAAAAATATAT
>JAEZSD010000087.1 GCA_023422095.1 Bacillota bacterium | reverse complement strand
AAAAATATGGATAAAGAGATTGAATTATTAATTAAAGAAGAGACAATACGTCAAAACATTGGCATCGAATTAATCGCCAGTGAAAACTACGCAGATAAAGAGGTTCGCCAAGTTTGCAGTTCAATTTTGACCAATAAATACGCAGAAGGCTATCCCGGACACCGTTATTACGGTGGGTGTGAAGTGGTCGACAAGATTGAAAGTATCGCTATTGAAAGAGCGTGCCAACTATTTGGAAGTAAGTTCGCTAATGTCCAACCACATAGTGGAAGTCAAGCCAACGCTGCCGCATATCGCGCTTTATTACCTGAGGGAGGAAAGATTCTCTCATTAGTGTTAAATGATGGGGGGCATCTCACCCATGGATCACCAGTCAGCTTTTCTAGCCACTTTTATTCATTTGTTTTCTATCCATTAAATAAAGAAGGACTTCTTGACTATGCCGAAATCCGTCGCATTGCTTTAGAAGAAAAACCAAATCTCATCATGGCGGGATATAGCGCATATCCTTATGAAATTGATTTCAAAAAATTCCGGGCAATTGCCGATGAAGTTGGTTGTTTATTCCTCGTCGATATGGCTCATATTGCTGGTCTTGTTGCGGGGGGAGTGCACATGAATCCGTGTCCCTATGCCGATGTCGTTACTTCCACCACTCATAAAACCCTCCGCGGACCACGGGGTGGCTTAATACTCACTAATAGTGAAGAATTAATTAAGAGAATCAATTCTGCTATTTTCCCCTTCTATCAAGGCGGACCTCTCGAGCATATCATCGCTGCAAAGGCCGTCTGCTTTAAAGAAGCGAATACCGAATTGTTTAAAAAATATGCCCAGGATATCATTAATAACACTAAAGCCTGCCAAGAAGAATTTAAACGTTTAGGAGCCATTGTAAGTGGGACTGACAACCATCTCTTCTTGCTTAATGTCTTAGATACCTATGGTATTAATGGATTAGACGCCCAAAAGAAACTTGAAACTATCAATGTTACCACCAATAAAAATATGATTCCCAACGACACCTTAAAACCAAACAAAACCAGTGGTTTAAGAATTGGATTTGCCGCTACAACTACTCGTGGATGTACCAAAGAACACGCCCAAGAAATCGCACATCTCATTCACGAATTCCTCTCTAATCAAATTGATGAATCCAAAGCAAAAGAAAGAGTTGCCAAAATCATCAGAGATTGGAAATTGATTGAGAACATCTAATAAATTAAAAGAATTGTCCAAATCAGGACAATTCTTTTTAGTTAAAAAATCGTCAAATGTTTATAGCATCTAGTTTTGTTTTCTTATTGAGTTTTTTGAAAGTCTTCGTTGACACAAACTAGTTTTTTCACAATTTGGGCATTTAAGTCTCCGCTTTGTAATCGTGTGAAGACCCATGAAGTATTGTTTAAATGTCGGTTTAAAAACCTCTCCGCAATTTGGACATTCAAAATAACCATTCTGATGTTCGATAATCAATAGCCCAGCAATTCCAAGTAGGAAAACAACGACTCCAATCAAAATAAGGATGACTCTTTGATATACTTCCATTGCAAAGAATGCTGACAGGATAAACAAAGTTAATGAAGCTAGCGTGACTGCGATTCCTAAGACGATTTCAGACACCAGGGCTTTTTTGTTTCTTTCTCTTTCTAGATCAACCATAATCTTTAAGTTTTTTTCCGCATTAATTTTGTATTTTTTATCATCCAAACGTTCTCCAGAAAAGAGTTCATTGAGATTGATATCTAGTTCCTGACACAAGCGGGCCATGATTGAGACATCAGGAGTTCCATTGCCACATTCCCATTTTGAGATTGTTTTTGGGCTAACAAAAATCTTATTGGCAAGTTCCTCTTGAGTAAACCCTTTTTCTTTTCGACAGTTTCTAATGAAATTTCCAATTTTAACCGGATCCATAATTACCTCCTAGCCATATGTTTTCATATTTATTAGCAAATTGTTATCCACGCTCGGTAGAGTGACAAAAATAAAGTTATTTTATTATAATTGTTTTTGTATAAAATCATTTAAAAAAGGCGAAATTTTTTTCGCCTTAAATTTAATTGGTCTTAGAACGAAACAAGAAGGAGCATCTTGAATTTTTCTTGCCCGTATACTGCGTGAGAAACATCTTTCGGCATGATGAGTGTCTCTCCTTCTTTAAGAAGGTGGACTTTTCCTCCGACCGTGAATCGACCCACTCCATCAAGAACAGTCACTAATGCGTCTCCTCCTGAAGCATGAGAAGATATCTCTTCTCCCTTATCAAATGAAAAAATAGTGACACTTACTTTATCGTTTTGAACGAGCGTTTTACTGATAACTTGTCCTTGTTGATATTCGACTTGATCTTTAAGAACAATTTTTTCGTCTTTATTGATGTTTTTGAACATATTAATACCTCACTGTTTCTATTATATTATTCATTTGTTGTTTTACCAAACAATACGCTTAGATTAAGTGAGGTTAGTATTAACTGTTTTTCTTTTTAAATTTGGGTATCATGAATAGGCGAGGGGTGACTCTTTTATATTCAAGATAATCGCTTCTTCGTGATATCTGTCTCTTCTCCATTAAGGGAATAGAGATAAATTCAAATAACAAGAGTATCAAAATGAAGCCAAATCCGAGATACCAAAGCGAAATGTAACTCAATAATAAAGAAAGGAAAACACCAATCCACACGAGATTTTCTCCTAAGTAATTTGGGTGCCTAGAAAATTTCCATAAACCTTTTTTGCAAACCTTTTTTTCTACTGTGGTCTTTAAGAAAGAATGCATCTGATGATCAGCAAAAAATTCAAGAAAAATGCCCAAAAGAGTGACACCGGCTCCGATAAGGCCTAGTGGATTAGCTCCATTAACAATTAAATATAGGAGGGGAACGGTTCCACCATAGACAAGTAGAGTAGGAATCATTTGCAAACCCGTAAAATTAATGATGTGAAATAGCCAAGGAGCAGAGTTTTCTCGGTAATGGCGGTATCTCCAGTCTTCCCAAAGAAGATTATCAAAGGTAATAATCCAATTTATCGACAATCTCCAGCTCCAAAGTGAGAAAACGATATAAATTATCCAAGAATAGATATTCGCACTTGGGAACCGTATTAAAAAGAAAGTTGCAATAACCCAAGGAGTAAGTGACCAATAGGGGTCATAGACACTGGTATTTTTAAGTATTAATGAGCTAATCCAGACAATGATTGTTGCGACAAAATCCGCGAAGAAGAACTGCACATAAATACTGTTTTGAATCCAAAGCGAAGAAAAGTAGCCACCAATAAAGGCAAGTAGATAGACAAATAATACAGTTAATAAAGACAAGACTTTCGATTTTTTTATCATAAAGAAATCTCCAAGAATATGACCATATTATAAAAATCTTAACCAAAATTATCAATTAAAAAAACAGCACTGATAAATCAATGCTGTTAATTAATAGATCAGTTTTATTTCTTTCTTTTGATAGGAATCCAGATTCCTGAATGGTAATTAGGATCATTTTTTCCATTGCTCATGACATCATACCATTCAATATTTGCATTACCATTAAGTTCAAACTCGGGGTTAATTTGGTAACAATCGCTACGCGAATCACAATAAATGCAGCCATGTGTACAGCCGCGATAAATGTTCATACCATTTTGAGGTGAAAGAATGCTTTTGTATTTTTTATAAAACATTAATTAATTTTTTAAGATTTTCTAAGGCGCCCTTGCTGTTGCTCGTTACCATCTTTAAGAGATCGCAAGTTTCCATTTCACGACAGGAAGCACAGGTCTGATAGTTCTTCTTGGAGGCGCATTGTTTAATTGGGCAAAGTTTGTCGCAAAAAATTGTCTTCGCTCCATCGAGATTGCAGCCTACACAATTGATCATCTCAGGAGTGATTTCAACATTATTGCCCGCCGACCACTTCTTCGCCACTTCTTTTTTCAATCCGTTGTCGCTATTAATCGTAGCAATCCTAGCTTCGCATTTTTTACAGTCTAGACCACATTTGGCAATTAATTTATTCATGTCATTTTCCCTTTTTGATTTTATTGATTACTTATACTAAAAACTACTTCAAAATAAAGGAATTATAACAAGCCCAAATGTTCTTTCATCTTTTGGATAACAAAAGGTCTTCTCTGAATAAAAAATGTTTCAATTTTGTCACATTCATTGCGAAAATAAGAAAAGTTGTATTGGTTTTCATTGTTGGAAACAAATCGCTTGTAAAATAATTCCATCGGTTTAGCAAGAAGAGACTTTTGATTTTCAAGGTAATCATAGATGTTTTCTTGCGAGAAGATATTATTAGCAAGATTCTCGAATCTATTGCTAAAATATTCCACAAATTGCTGATTATTGAGCAGAGCAGTAAAAAGTAAACCAATCGTGCATCCACTATCTAATGGACCATTTTTCCAATGAGCGATGTTGTCAAATGGATCGCTGTTGTAGTCCGCTTTACTAATAATGCCCATTGAATCATCCGTGTCATAAAGGCAAAACCGCCACTTTCCATCTTCCTTTGGATGAGAACCTACTTCTCTACTTCGAAACATTCGAACATTGTTATATGGCCAATCGACATTGCCAATAATCAATTCAGAGGCCATATAGTCAGCAAACGATTCAATATTGATATAATTTTTTGCTTTATCTAAGCCGTTTTCAGTAGAAAAATCTTCACTTTGGAAATAATATAACATCTCATTATAAAGATTAATATCAGCTGCTTCGCCTTCATCAAGTTCGTCTTTTTCAATAATAATGACATTATCTTTATCGATGCCATAATGTTCTTCAAAATAGGTGTCAGAAAATCTCTCTTGGAGATTGTATATACCCCAATACTCACCATTTAAAAAAGTGACAACTGGGAAATTCCTTTGAACTTCCACTGCAGATTCTTTTAATAAAGTCTGAGCTAAAGTGTCGCGCGATTTAGTGATGAAGACATCGCGATAGCCTCCATTTCTAAGCATAAATGTTTTAGTCAAAAATTCACCAAATAATGGTTCTTCTATAACCTTTGAATCGCTATATTCTTTTCGTGCATAAATATTAAAGGATTTTTGATTAAAAGCGCGAGACCAACCGCCATGAATTCTTATACCGACATTTTGCCTTAATTTGAATTCATGATTTGAATCAAAATAGGTCAAGAGAGCAGTTCGTTCCCATTCTTTTCCTTTATTGTTATAGTTAGCGGGGATTTCCTCAGGATATGAATAGTCTGATTTTTCAGCATTGTCATAAGTGACACCGGGAACATAAATGCCTTCCTCATAATCGAATAAATTATCATAGGAAGTATCTAAAAGAACGATTGGCAAATCAGCGTAATGCTCTTCGTTAACCCCAATGAAATAATAATTAACAAATGTATCTGATTTATCTCCATTTTCATAGTATTCGAT
>JAEZSD010000027.1 GCA_023422095.1 Bacillota bacterium | reverse complement strand
AGGATCGTGGCACCCGCAAAGAAGCTGCTCAAGCTATGGACAAATGGCTTGGAGAACACGAAGAAGAAATTGGAGGAATCTATTCTCAACTAGTTACTCTTCGTGATTCAATGGCGAAAAAACTCGGGTTCAAAAATTTCGTTGAGTTAGGATATCTCCGTCTAGGTAGAACTGATTACAACGCGAAAATGGTGAAAAAATATCGCGAACAGATTGCAGAAGAAGTTGTCCCTGTTTGTCAAAAATTATACAAGTTGCAAATGAAAGGACTAAAAATCAAAGAGCCACAATACTATGATTACAATCTTAAGTTTGCTTCAGGAAACGCTCACCCAATCGGTGATGTAAACTATATTGTTGATCAAACCAAACACATGTTTGCTGATTTATCCAAAGAATCAAACGAGTTTATCAATTTTATGGTTGATAACGAGTTATTAGATCTCGTTTCCCGCTCCGGAAAAGCTCCTGGTGGCTATTGCACCTATTTCCCAACTTATAAATCACCATTTATCTTTGCGAATTTCAACGGGACAGAAGATGATGTCTTTACCCTCGCCCATGAATGCGGGCACGCTTTCCAAGCTTATTTATGCTCCGGAATCAAAATCCCCGAATACCAAAACCCAACCTTAGAAAGCTGCGAGATTCATTCTATGAGTATGGAATTCTTTGCCTGGCCTTACATGGATAAGTTTTTTGGTGAAGCATCTGATAAAGCCAAATTTACCCATTTATCTGGAGCATTACAATTCTTACCATATGGTATCTCTGTCGACGAGTTCCAGCACTGGGTTTATGAACACCCAACCGCCACTCATGATGAGAGATGTGCTATCTGGAGAGATATCGAAAAGAGATATACCCCTCATAAGCAATACGATGATACTCCAACCCTTAACAAAGGAACCTATTGGATGAGACAGTCTCACATTTTTGGTTCCCCATTCTATTACATTGATTATACTTTAGCCCAAGTAGTGGCTTTCGAGTTTTTCCTTCTCGATCGTAAGAATCACGAAAGAGCATGGAAGAAATACGTCAAACTAACCAAGTGTGGTGGTAAATATCCATTCGTTGAGTTATTAGAGAAGAACCATGTGAAGAATCCTTTTGAAGAAGGAACAATCAAAAAGATTATTAATCCTTTATCAAAGATTCTCAAAAGTATGGATACGAAAAACTTCTAAGAATTAGAACACGAAAAAACCGCATCGTAACTGATGCGGTTTTTTGTTTGGTTTTGCTTTTACCAATCAAGTTTCAAAGCAATGAAGTTGGCTACTGCAGCGAGGGTTACGCCGAGTAAAGAAATGTAATAACCGGCGTGATAATAGACAATAATTGGGCTGGAAGGATGAGCGATATATTCAGTATTCAAGTAAACATAAAGCGCACCGATCGAGGCGACAAGGGCTAATCCGATGACCAAACTAACAAGGGAAGAAATCAATACGATTTTCTCAACTTTGGCAGTTGGCACAAAAAATGGAAGTCCCATCACTCCGAGAGCGAGTCCGGCTAATAGGATGAGCATGAAGCCGATGAAAGCCGGCCATGCACCAAGAGTGAGGCCTCCAGGGCCATCAAAAAAGAAAAATGTCGCTGGTTTGATGCCGCTGTCCATAGTGATAAAAGGCAAAAACATTGCTAATACACTAACAATAGCGGATCCAAAACCGAACCACATATAGAAGACGCTGGATAATTTTTTCATATCTAATCCTCCATGACTGATTACATTTATTTTAATAAAATATGACGTTGTTGCAACAAAAAAAGAAAATATCCAGTGATGGATATTGTCTTAAGAACTCATTTGTCTTACATACATAAATATGTAAATAATTAGATTCATTAAAAATATAAATTAAAAGTTATGGCTCTAATGACGGAACCAGTAGCCGCCTGAGCGACCCCCTCCTCCTCGATTTCCGCCCATCCCTTTAAACATTAAAGGAAATAAAAAGCGGCCGGGAAAAGTTCCAAAGAGTAGAACTCCCACAATGATTAGCACCCAAGCCCACCATGGAAGTGGCTCTGTTTCATTGTCGCTAGGAAGTAATCCGAAGAATTCGTATTTATCATTTTCATAATTATCAAGCCGGGTTTGAAAATCATATGAGGGATAGCTATATATGTTTTTATAAACATATTCTTGAACAGCAAAATAAAAATTTATTAACCGCTGGTCATAGTCAAAAGCGGGAATATTTGGATCATCGAAATAATCAGTTGCTAAACCTTCGGCAGAAAAAGCGGATAGGAACCCAGACATTCTTGAACCAATCTCAATAACCATATCGTTATAAATGAATTCTTCTTCGTTTTCTGAAAAGAAGAGGACAATCAGTATTCCCATATCGTTATCGCCTATTTTCCAAGCATTAAACAAATCGGTGGTGCTAAAATCTCCTACTTGGCCAACATAAGTGGTGACAACTATTTGCGTTCCACTAATATCTTGATCGACATATTCTTGCTCTTGCGAGTCATCATAAAGCTCCTCGCTATAAGTGAGAATCGTCCATCTTGTGGCGTTCAACAGAGCGTGGGGGCGATCATTAATGTAGAATTCTTTAGTTGCTTTAATTGCTGGCGATGGGCCAGAAGTACACGCTGTCAAAAAGATGAGTAGTACAGCTAAAATACTCGGGAAAAAGATACTCTTCCATCTTGACAGTAATCTTTTCATAATCTCGTTGTTTAATTAAAGGTTGGAAGTTCAGCGTTGTAATAAGAGAGGTTATACGCCTCAAAAACAGTTTTACCCTGTAAAAATATGACATTAGGGAAAGTTTGAATGAAAACATTGTAGTTTGTAATCAAATCGTTAAATTCTTCAATTTTATAAATAACAGCATTTGTCGAAGCAGAAAACTCGGCTAGATATCCCTCATATAAAGAAACAGTATTATATGAATCAGGATTGTCTTCCATATAAGCAACCAATTGAGTAAAAGTGCTATCAATGGTTTCGGCCGCTGTATCAGCGTCGACTGGATTATTATCAAGCAGAGCTTCGGCAAAAGCGAGTCGAGCTTCTTGAATTATTGTAAGAAAATCTGAGATCGTCTGATTTGCGTCTTCAATAGCATCAATAAAAGCTCCAACTTTTTCATAACGGCCATTTAAGGATGCATGAATATTACCTCTTGCAGCGGTGATCGGCTCACGACGAGCTACCTCACCATTATAGGCGTATACCCAAACTCCCGCGGTTGGCACACCAAGAACGACAACGGCTAGGGCGGCAATAATTCCGACCCAAAGAATAGGTGTGAGTTTCTTCATAAAAGAAGTCCTTTCAATATTTATTAGGATTTACTTTGATTATATACATATTTTGCTAAAAACAAGAAAAAACATGCATTGATTTTAGAAATCTCCTATTGCTGCTTAATAAAAAAGCATCGATTTCATATATCAATGCTTACTTTTCAGTTTGGTGCGCGAGATGAGAATTGAACTCACACAAGTTACCTTATACGCCCCTCAAACGTACGCGTCTACCAGTTCCGCCACTCGCGCATATTTTTCAAACTTGCCTTGTTATTTTAACAAAATCTATATAAAAGACAAGATATTGTTGACGCTTATATTTTAAAAAGAGTAATTAAATTGTTATTCATAAATCTTTTAAAAAAGAAAAAAATATTAAATTATCGGATAAAAAATTACCTTCCGAATAATTTAATAGGTTAAAAAAACTATTTCAACTAATGTTGTTTAAATAAGTTTTATAACAAATCAAACAAAGTCTTTATAAGAAGTTTTAATAATCTATTTCTGTTTTAACACTTCCGTGATGTCAATAGTTGGAGCGACTTCAGACCTCTCTTTTATTTTGTGAGGATTTTAATCTGGAGAGTTGCAAATAGATCATATGTAAGGTTAATATTATTGTCCGTAGAAATATACTCCTTTTGTTTTTGATATCCCTTTTATTCATAATAAAAAAGAAAAATAGACCCAAAATAATATTTTATTTAAAATATGACCATTTTATTGATTTGAGTTTTTGATGAAATTTATATTAAATTTTGGTACAATAACAAAGCACAATAAGAGGAAAATGAAATGAAAGATATCTTAGTTGAAACAAGCGCTCGTCATGTTCACGTCAATGAAGAGCAATTTAAAATTTTATTCGGTCAAGAAGCAAATTTAGAATCCAGAGCCCCATTATCTCAACCTGGCCAATATGTCAGCACCTCTCGCGTTGATATTGTTGGTCCAAAGAAGTCAATTGTCGGCGTCTCGATTCTCGGGCCCTATCGCAAGAATGCTCAAGTTGAAGTATCTGCAACTGATGCTCGTACTTTAGGTGTTGTTGCTCCCATCAGAGAATCAGGAAACACTCACAATAGTGCTCCTATCAAAATCGTTGGTCCAAAAGGTGAACTCGATTTAGAAGAAGGATGTATTATTGCGAAAAGACACATCCATATGACTCCAAAAGACGCTGAAGAATTTGGAGTGAAAAGTGGAGATGTAGTAAAACTCGATATCAAAACCCCAGAACGTAGTTTAACCTTCGGAGATGTCGTCGTTCGTGTGAGAGAAGATTTTTCTCTATCTTGTCATATTGACACTGATGAAGCTAATGCGGCTGGGTTTGCTGTTTGCCCAAACTTCGGAAAACTGATCAAATAATGGCTACCCTAGTCATAAAGCCGGAGGGTGTTTGTTCTCGCGAGATGGTTGTCGAATATGAGGGAACCATCATCACTCATGCTTTAGTTCGCGGTGGCTGCCCTGGCAACTTGCAAGCAATCTGTCGCCTCATTGAAAATCAACCCATCGAACAGGTGATCACCAAACTCGAAGGAATTAGATGTTC
The DNA here is from genome assembly GCA_023422095.1 of Bacillota bacterium. Classification (GTDB taxonomy): domain Bacteria; phylum Bacillota_I; class Bacilli_A; order RFN20; family CAG-826; genus JAAYDH01. The sequence continues at coordinate 594 of JAEZSD010000027.1, read as the reverse complement.
GGGAAGTAGAAACGGCAATACTTCATGTCCTGATCAATTAGCAAAAGGCTTGAAATCGTTGTTGAAATAAGCCGAAATCATTTATATAATAAATACACTTATCAAGAACCGTGTTAAAGAGATGTAAAATCACGGTAGCAACTCTCCAGTGTGAGTAAGTGCTTTCTCTAGCAAGGCCCCATAACCTTGATCGATGAGTGATGGAAAAAAGTTTAATGCCTTTCCTAGATTTATGGGAAGGCATTTTTTATAGGAGTTCATCATGGAAAAAGAAAAAATCTTATTTACTTCAGAATCAGTCAGCGAAGGTCATCCTGACAAAGTATGCGATCAAATCGCGGACGCAGTTTTGGATGCTTGTCTAGAAAAGGATGAAAATGCCCACGTCGCTTGCGAAGTTTTCGCCAGTTCAAATTTCATTCTTATCGGAGGAGAAATCACTTTAAAAGACAACCAAACGATCGATTTTAAAAGTATTGCAAAACATGTTCTTAAAAAAGTTGGCTATGATCGGCCTGAATTAGGAACGGATTATCACACTGTTGAGGTGTTAAGTAAAGTAAAAACACAAAGCCCGGATATTGCGATGGGTTT
>JAEZSD010000013.1 GCA_023422095.1 Bacillota bacterium | reverse complement strand
AGTAAAGAAAAAGAGGCTTCTTGAATCTGAACGTTTAAATTTTTCTTATCCATAGGAAACCTCTTGAGTATTAGCAAAATGCTTATTAATGATGGTTGAGGACTTGGACGCTGATAGCGTGAGCTTTCACTTCGAGAGCTTTGACAAATTGATCAACTTTAATTTCTTCGTTATTTTCAGAAGATACTTTAAAAGTAACTTCAATGCTTGGTTGAAGGCCGTCTTTGATTATTTGGCTTCTTAAATCAGTGATGGTATATCCAAAATCTTTAACCACGCCAAGTAAATCAGTCATAACTGGAATATCGCTTGGAGCGAGCATGACCAAGTATGGATTGGTTCTGGTAACCATTCTTTCAATACGGCGGAAGGTAACAAGAACTACCATGACAACAACGGTGCCAATAATAGCTAAGATGAAATTCATTGAACCACAAGCCAAACCGATGGCCATGACAAGCCAAATAGTTGAAGCAGTAGTTAAGCCTTTAATTCCACCATTGTTATGAATAATAGCACCAGCACCGAGAAATCCAACGCCAGCCACTACTTGAGCTGCAAGGCGAGCAACATCACGGTTCATTCCTTCATAGGATGGTAGTCCGTAAATAGAGATAATCATGATAATGCAGGAGCCAACACCGACTAATAAGTGAGTTCTAAGTCCAGCGCTACGACCGCGTTTTTCACGTTCAAGGCCAACAAGGCCACAAAGCACTACGCAAACGAGAATTGAAATTGCGGTCAAAAGTAAATTGCCCCAAGCCCAACCTTTATAAATTAGTTGATTGAACCATTCGGCAATCATTTGATCAATAGTGACAATTGGATTCATAGTCTTACTCCCTAATAATTAATGGCAAATAAATTATTTGTCGTTAACTTACTATAACATTGATTGCCTTTTTTTGACCATACCAAAAGACGTAAAAAGGAAAAACGACGATTTAAAGGTCAATTGATTTGATTTTCTTGGCTCCAAAGTGGAAAGCAAGGAAATTAAAAAGCACAAATAATGCAATACCCGCTCCTAATGAAACAAACTGAATAATCAGAGCAAGACCGCTGAATGAATTCACAAAGGCAGAAGCATCATCAATCATAAATATTGCTGTCATCACCATCGTCAAGATAATGATAACAAAAGTTGATATAAATTGAGATTTAGCCATTTTAAATGGGTTTTTATAATACATCGGAATAAACAATAAGTTGAAGAAACCACACATTGCGAGCACGATTCCATATAAGACAAGATTGATTCCTAAATCAGTAAACTGAATGGCCTCTCCTAATGCGGGGTTAATAATGAAAAATTTCAATAAGGCAAAGGGGATAGAAACTAGTATCGAACATAGTTCAATAAAACACGCAAGTAAGACTTTGCCTTTGACAATATCAACTTTGCGAACGGGAAGAAGAGAAGTAAATTCAATATCTCGATTAGCGATTGCGACAGGGAAAATAACAACAATGGCCAGGAAAGTGTAGATAAAAGATGTGAGGGCCGGCCAAGAAGGTATGGCGATAAGAGCGGATAAACAAATAAAGGTAATTACTTGAGGGGTCAAGCACAGACGTAATTCCTTAGAAAGGAGATTCTTCATTTTCATTCCCCCTTTCGATGTTGAGCATCAATTCTTCTAGCGTCGGTTCTTTAAAAGTAAAGTTTGGAAAGAAACTTTGATTATTCTTTAAGATGAGGCCAGAGAATTTTCCTTGATGGACAAATAATCGGTTGATCATATTCTTATCAATTTTGTCTAATAATTCAGCGGCTCCTTCGATGTGGAGGTATTCGCTTTTAAAGTTACTGACGCTCGAGTTTTGATAGATTTGGCCTTCTTTGATATAGATGATTTCGTCGGCGCATTTATCCAAATCGGAAATAACGTGAGTCGAAAATAAAATGGTAGTTTTCTTTAACTGGGCAATCTTTAAAAAATAATCGAGAACTTCATCGCGTGAGACAGGGTCTAATCCACTAGTTGGTTCATCCAATAATAAGACTTTTGCTCCGTGGGAAAGAGCTAACGCCAAACCAAATTTGACTTTCATTCCGTTAGAAAATTCTTTGATTTTCTTTTCTTGATCGAGGTCAAAGAATTTTAATAGTCTAAGATATAATTCTTCATCCCAAGTTCCATAAAAAGTTGAGGTAACTTTAGCTATGGTTTTTGCTTTTTGATTTGGATAATAATCGACACCACCAAAAAGCAAACCAATTTCATTTTTTGCTTTTATTTCATTCTTTTGGATATCTTCATCGAGATAGAAAATTTCTCCGGAGTCACTTTTAACGAGATTGTAAATACATTTAAGAGTCGTTGTTTTACCGGCTCCATTTCGTCCAATAAAACCATAAATGGTGCCTTCTTTAAGCGAAAAAGAAACGTCTTTAAGAGAAAAGTTGGCGTAATTCTTATTTAAATTGCATACTTCTAAAATAGTCTGTGGCATTTTTTCTTCCTTAATAATTTTATTACTTAAATATTTTGAATAAGTCCGAAGATAAGGAGAGCGATGAGAGCGATAACAGTGGCAATGATGGTTAAGGTTTTAAAAACATTGACAAGCGTTCTTCTTCGCTGCGCTTTCTTATTCAATATGTAAATATTACTCTCGTTATCCGCAAAGTAAATAGCGGAGTTTTCATTTTGAGGTTTTAAAGCTTTTCCATTATTGAGGGGCCGAATAAAGGTGAGAAAAACATTTGGATTTTCCGAAATATTGATGTTACCGGAATAATTGACTTCAAAGATATCTCTTTTTGGGTAAGAGGGATTAAAAATATTCAAGACACTAAGAAGAAAAAAGATAAAGAAATATAAGCCTGCCTTATCTTCCATTAATTCACTTGGAAGCGTAGAAACATCAAGTTTAACTTCAGGCCTTTCACTTTCATAAGTCGTCTCAAGCAAACCTTTTTTGTTTTTCTTAAAATTAAGAATTTTCCCTTCAATAGAAAAAACATAGTTTATTTTATTTGGTATCAATGTAAGTGTTAATTTATTCATAATTCTTTCTCAATTTTTATGCAGGCTTAATCACTAAAATTAAAATCGTGAATAAGACGGAGACCACAATGCCGATAAAGCTGATAATAATTTTGGCTGTTTTCGTGGAATTATGAGGAGTAGTAAAAAAGAAAATGATAGAAGAAATTAAAAATAGGCATGAAACAACGCATAAAGGAATAGCGGCTTGACGAAATAATGAAGCAAAAAAGGAAACTAAGTTGGACGGTCCTTCAATAATAGAATCGAAAATAGCCATAAATTCGGGATTAAGCAGAGCTGAAAATAACGTGATAAAGATAAAAAGTATTAGGAGAAGAACAACTAAAAGCCAAATGCCAACGATGAATACAAAAGAAAGCAAGCCTATGACAAGTAGCGAGGCGGCGGTGATGCCAATATTAAAGAGAAGTCCTCCAACGCGATTAATGCGGCGATGTAAGATAAGTTCTTTCATATTATTATATTAAGTGTTTAAAAATACATATTCAAGGTTAGCATCGAATGTATTTTTTTCTTCACAAGACAATCATTTTCTGACTGAAATACAAATTCGAACGATATTTTAAAAATTTGTCTTATTTTTTATGCTATAAAATGGGCATCTTTCCTTGATGCATTCTTTATTAAGTTTGGTGAACTCGCATTCGATTTTGTCATTTTCCAAATCTAAGGAATAATGGTCGTTTGCATATTCAACAGCCTCACTTAATGAGATAAAAGCATTTCTTTTGCAACATCTCGGACCACCAATTTCGCTCATTCTTTTTATGACTTTTGAACTAAAAACCATATGAGAGGAGTAACTGACATCAGAGGATAAGGGTCCGGTGTTATCTAACAAGGCGAAAACGGCATTGGTAGATGAAACTGATCCACAAATTCCCCAAAATCCACACATCGCCCCAGGCATTTTAATAGTTCGTTCAGCCAACTGATCAAGAACTTTGTTCAAATCAATGTCCAAACCCGCATTTTTCATCGCAGTCAACAAGGATGCACCATCTAAAAAGTGGTGTTCAGGGCCGTGAATACTGACAAAATCTTTATGCATGATATTCCTAATAATCCTAACAGGATTCTTGCATTCAGTTCTTAATAAAGCACTTTTTATAAGATTGTATTTTTCATTCATGTTATATACCATACTTTTCACCTATTTTAATATCTCAATGAGTTCGTTAATCTTTTGCTTGTTAATAGAGTAATGAACCCACTTCCAATCCTTTCTAGAAGTAACGATTCCACTATCAACCAATATTTTCATGTGGTGAGAAAGGGTTGATTGATTACATTTTACGAGTTCCAATAATTTGCATGCACAAACCTCTTTTTCATTTTTTAGTCTTAAGACTATTTCAAATCGAGTTTCATCAGCAACAGCTTTCAGCAAAATAATGTTATTCTCATTCATCTTCAATGTTTCCTTACTATGGATTTGCATTGTTATTATAATTGTCACTTCGATATTTATCAATGTGATATTACTGTGAGTTTCCAATTTCGCATAAGTTGAAAAGTATTAAAAAAAGTTATTGTACATAAACTTGTGTATGTCTTATAGGTTCACGGCCAACTTTTTCATAAGAGTCTATGTTTTATTCGAATTTATATAGCTCTAAATTTTCGATAAAAAAACTCGCTGAACAGCTGTTTTACCAACTATATGGTGGCGAGTGATTTTTTAATGGTGACCATATCGGGATTCGAACCCGAGAATGCTACCGTGAAAGGGTAGTGAGTTAAGCCGCTTCTCCATATGGCCGAGTGGCGCCTACCGAGGGACTCGAACCCACGACCGATCGGTTAACAGCCGATAGCTCTACCGACTGAGCTAGGTAGGCAGCGTACATGTAAATAGAAACACTTACTTGTAAAACGCAAGAGAAATAATATCACGCAAGTCGTCTAAAGACAAGTAGTTATTTGCTTTTCGAATTAACTAAATCAACAACATCTTTCAATGTAACTAGATGAGCGATTTCGTCGCTGGAAAACTCCACTCCAACTTCCTCTTCAATTTCAATCATAACTTCTACTAAATCAAGGGAATCAAGACCTAAGTCGACTAATTTTCCTTCTTCTGAAAGTGAAGAAACATCCACGCGCTTTCCTAAGATAGTTTTTACTGTATCAATAACGGTCATATTTTTTACCTCGCAGTTATTATAAACGAAACCAAAAACAACACAAAATAAAAACGATTCCCGGCCTAGGAATCGTCCTTTCCTTAAACGCTTGCTTGGTCAATAACTTCTGCTACCTGGCTTGTCGCTGACGATGTCATTGAAGAAAAAGCTGCGGTAAGACATGCGCTAAGTGTTCCGAACAAAATAAGCACTAAGATGACTCCGAGCAACGATCCTTTTAGTTCCGACATAATCTCTCCTTTCTATGAATAATAACCAATAATGGCCGATCGCTTTATCGCTATTGTCATGGGTTCCTTTGATATAACGATTAGATAAATCTGCCGAGATATTTTGTAATCGAGCGTTTCGCCAAACTGTGGGTGACAATAACTCAAGCATTCAAAATCAACGTTGTAACGATTTTCAATTTCTTGGATCAAATTATCATCAAGTGTCCCATATTGACTAATCCGATACGAGATGGCGACTGATTGAGCATCCAAATTACTAAAAACAAATTGGACAGTGATTAAATCAATACCAAAAGAAAAGAAAAGGACAACGAAAATCATCGAAAGAATCAACCCAATTTTATAAGACATTTACCATATCCCCCACGACCGAAATAATGCTAAAAGATAGAACCATTACAATCCCTCCTGCTCCAAACAACGGAAAGGCTGTCATTTGCGACAAAGACTTTTGCTTTTTTACTTTCATTTCTATGTTGTAATTGTTTGCAATGCTTTGGAAGAGAACAGTGAATTGAGAAAGCTGCAAAGAGTTTTGACCTTGGTCGACCATTTGATAGATGGATAACATCAAATTTTTAATGATGTTGTTGGTAAAGTTTAAAGCAAAAATCATAAATGGTTTGACGCTTTTATCGATATCAATGTTGGCGAGAAATAAAACGATTTTTTCTTTCATCCAAGGAGAAGAAAAGTCTCCTAATTTTTGAAAGGACTGATAGACAGTATTGTTATTAGTAATAAAAGTTTGAAAATAGGACAAAAGTGAAATAAGCTCCTCGCTATGGCCCTTTTCCAATTGGATTTTCTTGTTGGAATAAAAGGAAATAAGATAATAATTAACAAAAGCGATTGCAAGAACACTAAAAGCAATAATTAGTAGCTCCTTGAGGAAATAAGTAATTAAACCACAAGAAATAAACATTAAAAGATTTGCCGTAACAATTTTTAATACTTCTTTACGGTATGAATAACCTAACTCCTCAATTTTCTCTCGCCACTTATTTCTCACCATAATTCCAACCTCTTATATCAATCTTGGTCATTCTCTTAGTCAGCAACTCAACTGATAAAAGTAAAATTATAAAAATACCCAAAACAGCGTAAGGATAAAATGCTTGTTGAGTAATTGAATGATAAAAATCAGCTAAAACAAGACGAAGAATCGACAAGATGAGCAGAGAGAACGCCCAAAGCAAAGAGAACTCCACCACTATCTTTCGGTTTTCACTTTGACAGAAAATTATGTATTCTTCGGTTTCTCGACATTCATTACATAGGTAATTTGACATGGCAAGGATATCTCCGCCTTGTTCGCACCAAAGGACAATAATGTCAGTAAAAAGAGAATAAAGATGAAAGGGGAAAAATCTTTTCAGATAGAGTATTTTCTCGTTTTCGGTTAAATCTTGGATTCCTTCCTGTTCTTCTTTAAAATCTTGTCCAAGCGACTCACTGGCTGATAGAAAAGCTCCACTGATTGATTCCTTAACGCTTAACGAGACGATAAAATTGTTAATGAAGTAGTAACAATTATGGAATCTTTTTATCATCTTAAAATATTTGTTGAATCTTCTTTGTATTATTAGGCCAAAGAAGAGAAGCGTCAGTCCAAAAACAGCAACAGAAACGAAAATGTTCTCTGTTGCAAAGTAGCAAATAAAAGCAAAAATTATACTTAGAATTGATCCAATCAAAAAACTCTTATTCATGATTTTTTTCCTTAATAAATGTTTTAATGAAAAGCTGGTCGGATTCATCAAAATTTAGCATTTTAGCCGTGATTTGACCAATTTTTTGGAAATTATGCTCTTTTTTATCCCATTGGTATAGGTAATTAGTCTCTCCTTTTTCATTGATGTAATATAGACTTAGGACTCGCCTATTAATCTTTCCCTTTTCATCACTTTCTTTGGCAAGATAAACAAAGAAACGAAAATGATATAAGATGTCTTTCATCGTGTCCTCATAACTCATCTTTTTGTCATTCATCAAAACCATTCTTACCATTCGAGAAGGCATGCTTAAAGCATCAATTGAATGGATGGTTGTAATAATTGGATGTCCTGTCATGGCAGAGTTCAAAACTTCAATCATTTCTGGACCTCTAGCCTCTCCAACAATTAACCAATCGGGATTACTCCTTAAAGCGTTTTTCACTAATTCCTGGATTGATGAATTATTATTTCTATCATCGACCTGCCAAGTGTTTAAATCTAGCTTTGCTTGTTCGCGAACTTGTTCTAATTCCAAGACATTATCGATGAGGATAATGCGCTTGTTTTCTGGTATTTTTCTTAATAAATACTTTTGAAATTCAGTTTTACCACTACCGGTTAACCCGCCAATGACAATTGACATTCCTGATTTAATGAGCACATCAAAAAGGGCGATCAATTCATCAGTCAAAAAATTATTTTCATCGGTTATTCTTGGTAATGATGAGGCAATTCTTATTGAAAAGGTCAAAGAAGTCTCTTTTCCAATCCTTCCGATCGATTGATGAACAGCATTGAGACGAAATTTACCAACTGAAACATCGAGGATAGGAACCTGATATGAAAATTGCTTATCTGTTAGGTTTGCGACCTGACGGATAAAATCTTTTATCTCAACTTCATCACTTTTTATATCTGCTAGCTTTCTTCCATAAAGATTATGGAGATAATAAATATTATCTCCATTAAAAGAAATGTCCGTGATATCACTATCTTTCATCAAAGGTGACAGAAAGGAAGATTCAATAAAGGTTATTGCTTTATTAATGTCCATAGGAGGTTTCCTTTATCTCATAAAACATGGTGCGGTGGTAAATAAAATTAAAAGTAATCGTGGCTGAAATGTCTACTTCCACCGCATTGCATTTGTCGTCAATACAATATGAGTCATCTTCTTGGTGATAATAGTAGAAATCTAACACCACAGTTTTCGTGTATTTATCTAAAGTTTTAGAGTAATAAACGTCTATATTATCTTCTAAAGTCCGTTTATCAAAATATAAAGGAGCATTTTCTTCATTGTTAATTAACGGAATTGCAGTTTCAAACAAAGCCAAAGGAGTTGTGATTACAATCCTATTAATAGCGGTGAGATTTGTGGTAATGGTGAACAATTGGAAACTTAGTATAACTGCAAGAAGAGAAAGGAAAGCTACAATCATAAAACAATCCCTCCTATGACGCAGTAATTACTATTGTCACAAGGTCCAATTAATCCTTGATAAACGAGAAAAGAGGCTGTCCAAACAAAGTTCGACTGACTATAACCAAGTCCTTCAATAACAAAAGAAAAATATGACTCGCTTAAATCATTTAAATGGTTAATTGGCAAATAAAAATAGGAGGTGATGAAAAAACCAGATACCTTTGTTATGGACATCTCAAGGGTGCTTGGATTTACATACATCGTCGAGGGAAAAGAAAGCGAGTATTTTTCATCCTCTTTTATCAAAAATAAGGGAACAACTATTTGACCATTATCATTAGTTTCTATATAACAAAATTCATTGAATGATTCAGGCAAAATTAAATAGGCCTTCCGATAAGTTAAATCATTAAAAAACTGATAGGAAAAATAGTACTGATTGATAAGTAATCGATAGTATGTATCAATTAAGAAATAATCAAAAAAATCATTAAAGATATATTTTTCTTGATAAGTAATCACTCCGCTGTTAGCGAATTCAAAACTGGTTGAATATTCAAAAATATGGCTTTGAGAATATTCGATTGGATTATAGGTGTTACTCTTGATCGGAAACACTTGAAAACTGGATGAAAGTAAAGTTTTTGAGTTACTAGAATCAATTAAGTAAAAGAAAATATTCATTCCATTGTCTTCTAAATAAGCTTGAGTAAGTAAATTGATGTTAACTTCACCATTTTGAAATTTGGATATCACCGCATTGGTGCTTTTAGATTGAGCGACAACAGCATTGGTATCATCCATTATTTTAAAAAGAAAGTAGACATCTTGTTCTATTAGAGATGAACTGCTGATATTAATACGCAAGGTCGGATTATCTGCGTGCTTTTTAAAAGGCCCGTAAATTGGCGAAGAAAATTGGTATTTGCTTATCGGCCCTGCAGATAGAGTGAGTGGCATTAAAAGAAAGAGTAATACAACGAACCAAAAATATTTATGTTTCATAGGCTTTTAGGAAATGAATCATCGCTTTTCTTTTGTATCGATAATAAGTGCATTTAGGATAGATGGTTTCCCACCAAAAGGGATAGCATTCGTGGAAAAAATCGTTATTAATAAAAACTTTTTCAACATTATCGAGCTCTTCAAATGCATGTTCAACTTTTGAAACGAGAAGGTAAAAAGGGTTACTAGTTTCTTGGTTTCCGGAAGAAAAGGAATAGATTTGATTTTCCCTTATTTGTTTCTTGCTCGAAAAATACATACGGGCTATCTTTTCGACTTCAAAAGCAAGCGTTTTAAAAGAAGCGTGGGGCGATTGTTTCATGTGTTCTCCTATTTAACTTTGTTATCCCAACATGAGGAAAAAGTTGGAAATTAAAAGAAATATTCTTGTTTATCGCTTTTTGCTGTTTTTAATAAATCAAACTTATATAATAATTTCATGATTGTTTTAGCAGGTGCGAGCGCAAGCGGTAAGACAGAAGTCGCCAAAACATTAGCGAAAAAATACGGCATTACGAAAATGATCACTACTACCACTCGATATATGAGAGCAGGGGAAGTGAACGGCCGCGATTATTTTTTCGTTGATAAATCGAGCTTTGAACAAATGCTTCGCGATGATCGCTTTGTAGAACATACAATTTATAATGGCAATTTCTATGGTTCAACCAAAGATCAAATCGCTCCAGGTCGATGCATCGTTATTGACCCGGCAGGTCTTCGCGCTTATATTGCATTAAACGATTCATCAATTGTCACATTCTTCCTTGATTCGACCGAGTCAACTAGATATAAGAGGATGATTGAAAGAGGCGATCCTGATGATATTGCCAAAAAGAGATTGCTTCACGATCAAACCGCTTTTGCGGAAAAAAATATCCCAGAAGTTGATTTTCACATCAATTCTGAGACTCAAACAGTTGAGCAGGTCGCTGACGAGATAAAAAGAATTTACGACCAAGTAATTCAATCGCGTGGTTTAAATAAATAATCGTATTTATAAATGGTTAAAGGATTGAAGTAGACGGAACAATGATATCCGTCTTCTTTTTGTTTATAAGACTTTACATAGTTATCGGCCATAAAACGATAGAAATCTTTTTCAAATGGAAAAACAACATGCTTATGCTTCCATTCTTTAGCGATGTTTGAAGAGAAAAATGTCAATATTTCCTGAATGTTGTTCTCGTCGGGTAACAAACAAGTGTAAAGTTCATTGTTTTTAGGCAATTCACTAGGGGTATTAGAAACCTGATCGTATTTGTTAAATAAGAAAATAATGGGAACATTTTCAACGCCTAATTGAGACAAAACATCTTCCGTGGTTTTAATATGCTCTTTGTAATATGAATCAGAGAAATCAATGACTTCAACAATTAAATCAGCCTCACAAATTTCTTCCAGAGTAGAACGGAATGCATCAATTAAATAAACAGGTAGATTGGAAATGAATCCAACTGTATCAGTAATGTAAAAGGTTGGGAATCCATAACAATTTATTAAACGTGTGGATGTTTCTAATGTCGCAAAAACATCATCTTTGACAAAAACTGTTTTACTGGGATGACTATGTTGATAGTTTAACAAACCATTAATCAATGAAGATTTTCCAGAGTTAGTATAACCCACAACTGCTATTTTCGTAATTGGTGTGTCATTTCTTTTTTTGCGAGATGTTCTTCGAGAAAGTTTGATCTCTTCGAGTTCTTTCTTTTTCAGAAAAATCTTGTTTTCAATTTGTCTTTTGTTTAACTCAATTGCCTTCTCTCCTTCTCCCTTGTTTTTCCCTTTTCCAGAGGTAACTTGGGAATAGGAAGCGAGTGCGTTGACTAATTGATTACTGGCATATTTTAATTTTGCAATTTCGACTTGGAGTTTAGCTTCTTTACTTTTGGCATTTGAGTCAAAGATTTCCAAAATAATTGATGTTCGATCAACGACTGGTAAACCCAATATATCTTCCATTACTTTTTTTTGAAGAGGCGTTATCTCATCGTTAACCAAAACGTAATCAATAGAAGGACTTTCGTTTGGGTTTTGGAGTCTATTTTCGATAATTTGTTTAATTTCGAGTATTTTACCCGGGCCAAAATATGTGTGAGGAGATGGTTTATCGAGATTCTGATGAAAAGTCTCAATAACCTTATACCCAGCATTTCTAGCTAAGCTAATAAATTCTCTTAAGTAATAGAGATTAGTATCTTGTTTTGAAATATAAAATACAGCAGCGTTATTTTCATTTACCATAGAGAGATCCTAAAATGTCGAGTCCGTCGATAATCAGTCGATAATCAACTCGTTTTTTCTTAAAATGACTTAAATGAGGATAGCCACTAACCGCCCATAATCCTCTTGGACGATAATAATCACCATTCGCCACTATTTGACAGGTTAAATGGCAAGCGGAAAGGGAAGCTTTCACGTTACTATGTAGGAAAACTGATAAGAATCCATTGGCAATAATTTTAAACCACTTTTTATAGTTTCTTATAATTTGAGTGTTGCTGATTCCTGGTTCCGCCAACAGATATTTAACATAAGGATTAATGTTGGAGGATGAATAAAAAGAAAAGGTTTGAGCGATTCCAAGTTTAGAAACAAAGTACTGTTTCATAAGACTTTGTTTGCCGTTAAGCAAGGAAAGATTCTTGTTTTTATAATGAACAAAATGATAGGCCAGAGAGCCTTGCAAAATGATTCGCTTTTCTTCTTGCACAGTAGAGAGAAAACCTTGTAAAAGTGATAGTAGATATAAAGGCCCAAGGTAATTTGTTCCAATTGTTAAAGGAATAGAATCCTCGAAGGTAGAGTCTTTCTTTGGAGAGAAAACTCCAGCATTAAGAATTAATGTATAAAAATCATAATGTTCATTTTGTAATATTTGAGCAAAAGATTTTATAGAAGCAAGGGATGATTGATCATAGGTCACAACATTAATAAGGGCGTTGGGATGCCGTTGTATTAAAAGATTTTTGGCTTCTTCTGCGCGTTGCATATTGCGGCACGCCATGACAATCTGGGCACCTTTAAAAAGTAAAACATCGCAAATAGAAAAACCAATTCCACTATTAGCGCCAGTGACAATAACTTTTTTTCCTTTGAGATCAGCTAAATTATCTCTAATGTAGCGATGGATCTTTTTCATTTGGTATTTCTTTTTCCTCTTCCTTAGCTCTTTCACTGATATTATTATCAATAACCATGATTTCTCTAGCGGTGTATTGATCAGCTTCCAAGACAATAAAAGTATAATGGAAAAAGTCAAACGCATCTCCAACTTTCGCAAAGCGATCTAAAATATCTTGACATAATCCAGATACTGTAGAGTATTCAGTTTCATATTCTTCGTCAAAATCGATAAGATCAAAAAAGTCATCAATATTCATCGCTCCGTCGACAACAAACTTTCCGTTTCCTTGTTCAACATATTCCTCTTCAATTTCGTCAGTCTCATCAAAAATATCGCCAACAATCTCTTCGAGGATATCTTCCATGGTAACAATGCCTTCGGTGCCACCATATTCATCTTTGATGACAGCGATATGAATTTTAGAGGCTTTGAACTCACGTAACAAGTCCATAACTTGATGGTTACGAGGAACAAATAATGGTTCGTAGCATAGTTTTCTAATATCGATAGCTTCACCTCTTAAATAGGCCTTTAAAATCGATTTGATAGGCAAAATGCCGATGATATTATCAACTGTGTCTTGAAAAACAGGAATTCGAGAGTGTATAAAAATATCTCCATCTTTTAAAACCTCGTTAATATCGTCATCGACATCTATACAAAAGACATCGACACGAGGAGTCATAATTTCATAAGCTTCAATATCATTTAAATCTATTGCCGAGCGAACGAGTTCAGCTTCGTCTTTTTCCAATTCGCCATATTCTTCAATAGCGTCGACCATTTCGGCTAAGACTTCTTCATCAATAATATCTTCTTCTTTGGATTTTTTTTGAAAAAACTTCCCAAACAAAGCAAAGAGTTTGGAAATTGGCCATACAATTGGGAATGTTAAATATTTGAAAAAAGCGAGAGGATAAGCAAATAGCAAAGCTAATGAGAAATTGAATCTTTTGCCAATAGCTTTTGGAAAAAATTCACAAAAGATAATCATAAAAACCGTATAAATAATAGGGGCAAGCGTTGTTGCGAGG
>JAEZSD010000084.1 GCA_023422095.1 Bacillota bacterium | reverse complement strand
CGTATTATTAAAAATCCTGATAAGAAGAGAGAAAGTTTAAGAGTTCAAGTTGAAAACTTCAAAATTGAAATGAGAAGACTGTTTTCTAATATCCCTTTCACTATTTTAATCGCTGCCTGTTTCTTCGCTCTGCTAACGCTAAAGGATTCTATTCCTTACTTTGTTGGATTAGCTCTTGGAAATTTATCGACATCCGCTAACTTTTGGGATGCTGTATTCTTAAGCAATTATCACCAAATGGTGACTGGTTTAATACCTACACCTGGTTCAGCCGGAGTTTCTGAATACTTCTTTGCTCGCTTATTTGTCGCATCTGGACCAACAGCGGAAAATAGTTTCTATTTTAATGAAGGAAGCGCTGAGTCTATTTTGCAAATATTCAATGCTGGTAATAGTGGTGGGGGCGTTATGACAATGCAACAAGCCATTGCTAAAGCCAACAGTGTGGCTAGCAATTCCTTGTCTTCTGCAGCTCTACTCATTTGGCGATCTCTCACGTTTATTATCCCAGTTTTTGTGTCGGGCTTAGTTACCGCTTTTTATCGTGCTTCACCCAAAGATGAAATCGACACAGTACCCAATAGAGAGACATTTGTCACTCTACAAAGTCAAACGATGGCGGAACGAACAGAAAATATGGTCACCATGTTGGAAACCTCAAAACTAAAACGTGAAGAAATTCTCAAAGCTTTGCGTGGAGGACCAAAAATTAAAAAGAAAACCACCAATAAAACCTCCAAGGTAAAGCATACTTTCGATGATGTTAATATTGATCACGAGGATGATTCACTTTAATGAAGATTGCATTGTTAACTGATACTTATCCCCCTTTTATTAATGGTGTTTCGACCTCATGTTACAACTTGGTTCAAATTCTTAAAAAAAACGGCAATGATGTCCTGGTAGTTACTCCCCAGCATACTGATGGTCCATTGGAAATCAAAGATGGAGTTGTCTATGTACCAGGAATTGAACTAAAAAAACTTTACGGTTATCGAATTACAAAGTTGTATTCACCAAAGGTTTTTAAAATTATCCGCGACTTCCATCCCGATGTTATTCATAATCAAACTGATTCGACAATTGGTCAATTTGCTAAAATTGTGGCAAACAAGCTTAAAGCCCCAATTATCTATACCTACCACACATCTTATGAGGATTATACCTATTACGCCACTCACGGCTATTTTGATCGCCTTGCTAAGCGCATTATTCGGACATACACGATAAACGTGGCGGATAATACGACGGAGTTTATTACCCCAAGTTATAAAACCATGCAATATCTCAGATATGCTGGAAGCGATATTTACGTAAATATTATCCCCACTGGTATTAACTTTGATTTATTTGGCGATGATAAAGTCGATTTGGCTAGGCAACAAGCTTTTAAAGTTGAACATGGCATCAAACCAGATGCGAAAGTATTTTTAATTCTTGGTCGTGTCGCAAAAGAAAAGAGCATGGATTTTTCCTTAAAATGTTTGGCTTTGTATCACACCCGTCATCCCGAAAAAGATATTAAAGTAATCTTCGTCGGTGGAGGTCCTCAACTAGCAGAACTCAAAGAACTCGTCAAAACGTTAGGTATTGAGGACATTGTCGATTTTATTGGTTCTGTTTTAGCTAGCGAAGTTCCATTCTATTACCACCTCGCAGACATATACACCTCGGCTTCTCTCACTGAGACTCAAGGTTTAACTTTCATGGAAGCTATGGCCTCTAAAACAATTGTTCTTGCCCGTTTTGACACCAATTTAGCGGAGACAATTATCGACAATGAGACTGGTTTCTTCTTTCAAGACGAGGAAGATTTTGTTTTAAAAGTTGAGAGAATTTTTGCAATGAAATCTAGTGAATTGGATCATATTAAAGAGGCGGCTATAAAAATTTGCGATACTTATTCCCTCGAAAAATTTTATGATCGCATTATGGAGGTATATCATCGTGCCATCCGCAAGCACTGGTAAAATCATCACAAAAATCAAAATAAATAAGAATGATGTCAGTCTTTATTTTGGCAAGAAAAAAATAACGATCTCCAACGATGCTTATCTTCTTTCTTATCTCTATGTTGGCAAAACAATGAGTAAAAAAGAAATTTCCAATCTTATTGAATGCTCCCAAAGGGCAAAATTATTAAACTATGCGATGTCCATATTAAAAAAAGGACATTACACCGAATGGAAGATGAGAGAAAAGCTCTACGCTAAAGAGGCCACCAAGCCAATTGTTAATTCGATAATACTCAAACTTAAAGAAATAGATTTGATTAACGATAAGATGTTCTTAGAGGATTATATTTGTTACTCTGAAGACAAAGGTTATGGAAAGAATCGAATTCTCAAAGACTTACAAGAAAAAGGCATCTTTCAACAAGATTTGAAAAAGATTAAATTTTCCGATGCTAGTGAGAGAAAGAAAGCTCGTCAGCAGGTAGAAAAGAATGACTCAAAAATGATTCGCCTTTCCTTTGAAAAGCGGAAGCAAAAACATTACCAACACCTTTTGGCTTATGGCTTTGACTCCTCCCTTGCTCTTGAAGTTCTTAATAAAACATTGGTTGATAAGCCAAAAGAAGAACAAGAAAACTTGAAGAAAGATTATCAAAGAGCTTTTGAAAGACTAGCGAAAAAGTATGAGGGATTGGAACTGAGAAACCGCATGTATGCGCTTCTCAAAAATAAAGGTTATCGATATGCAAATATCGTAAAATTGATGGAGGAAAATCAATATGGCAATGATTAATGAATTTGTCGACGGAACACGCATCAGCGGACAATTCCTAATTGGGAACGTCACAAAGGGAACAAATAATTTCGGGGCGATTTACTTGACGATTGAGTTTCGCGATTCGTCCGGCTCAATAAACGGAAAGAAATGGGATTCTAATGAAGAAGATGAAATGCTTTACGTAACAGGAAATGTCGTTTTTCTGGAAGCAGAAGTATTGAAATATAAAGATGCTTTACAATTAAAAATATTATCCGGAAAATTGGTGGCGATGGATGAAATTGATATCACAAAATTTGTTAAGGCCCCTCCCATACCATTCGAGGAACTATGGGAAAGGTTCACTTATTATGTTGACTCAATCAAGGATGCTGATTGTCGGACAATATTAGCTCATTTTATCAAAAAGTATGATGCCAAACTACGCGTTTACCCCGCGGGAGTCAGTGTCCATCATGAATACGCTAGTGGTCTTTTAGTCCACATAACAACAATGGCAAAAATTGCTGATTTTCTTGCCCCTTTATATGATGACGTCAACCGAGACATCCTTTTGACAGGTGTATTGCTGCACGACTTTGGAAAAATGGAGGAGTTTGAAGGACCGGTTGTTTATCGTTACACCTTAGAAGGAAAACTCCTTGGCCATATCACTATGATGGTTAGTGAAATTCGCAAGATTGCTGAAACCGAGCGTATTACTAGCGAGGTTCCTCTCCTACTTGAACATATGGTCCTGTCTCATCATGGTGATCCGGAATTCGGTTCTCCTGTTACGCCGCTTACGAAAGAAGCTCTCCTCCTCTCAATGATTGATAACTTAGATAGCAAAATGGTGATAGCTTGCAAAGCATTAGAGCAAGTTAAACCAGGTGATTTCTCTCAAAGAGTCTTTCCTCTTGATGGACGTACACTATATCAACCTTTAAAAAAATAAAAAAATAATCCCTTCCGAACTTTCGTTTAGGAGGGATTTTTTTATTAGAGATTTTTAATGATTTCTTCAGCAAGAGCGGGTAGATTTAATCCGTCTGGATGAGATTTCATTTCCAAACGGAATCCTTCCTCCTCTTCATAACGAGGAATAACGTGAACATGGAAGTGCTTCACGCTTTGACCAGCCGCATCATAACAATTAGTGAGAATATTAACGCCCTTGGCTCCGAGATATTTAATATCAACTTGGCCAATTCTTTGGGCGACATCCATTACTTTATGCATGATCTCGTGAGGAGTGGCGAGAAAATTGTCGTAGTGCTTTTTAGGAATGACTAGAGCGTGCCCCTTTGTCACTTGACTAATATCAAGAAAAGCAATGACATCATAATCCTCATAAAGCTTATAACAGGGAATTTCCCCATTGGCAATTTTACAGAAAACATCATTTTCTTTCATACTAAACTCCTTATTTTCTTAAGTATATTATACAAAATAATATAGCTGACAATAACATGCTTTATAAAAAAGACCAGATTTGACTCTGGTCTTAATATCATTTGCAGTAGATTTTTCTAGTCAAATAATTCAGGGAAGTTTGTTTTGAAATAATCGTAAACGATATCATCGTGGTAATCGATTCCCATTTCTTCAAGCCAATGTTTTTTGGCGAGAGTAACGTAGGATTCGTTTTCCGATAAAATCTTAGCAACTTCATTAACATAGTCCGCTAAAACCTTGCGATCATCGCGAAGTTTTGCATAGTTCCAAGCATCAGCGCTCTTATTGAATTTTGAAGAGGATACTGCTTCGACTACTTGGACTAGATAGTATGTCTTGGTATCAGAATTGTAGAAGACGATGTCGTCTTTACTAGAAGCGCTTTCGGAAGTAGCGCTCTTAAGGAAATAACTACCATTAATACGGGCGACATACTTGTTGTAATCACGAGAAGTATCAATCTCCCATGTTCCTTCATTGAGATAGAAACGATCATATTGATCATAGTCAACCGTTTCGCCATCTTGTGGTTTGATATTGTCTAACGCACTCGCGACGCCAATATTGAATAAACGATCACGGAATGTACTGAAATCATTTAAACCGCCATTTTTAATGAACCAACCTTTGGTCACATAACTGTTACTAGCAAGATTACGAGTTTTTAATTCGAGACCAACTTCTTTAGTGTAAGCACCATTATTGGTGAAATCACTTTCAATGGAGGTGTCAGTGGTTAATGGATTGTCTTTAATTTTGGCATATTCTTCCATTAAATCGCCGTAGTCAGTTCCGGCATAGTAGCTAACTAATCCGCCATCAAGTATTTGGTCAAAAGCATAGGAGTTTGTTAGGTAATAACCAGCTAATGATGACATATCACCATTTATGATACCTTTATACGCATCGGATAAGGCAGTGAATTGATCCTCGCCGACGCGATTAACGGTTGCTGGGGTTCCATCAGGATTTGTAATTCTGGTGGCAACATCTTCACCACCGCTTAATGGTTCTTCATAAACAACATTATTGACAAAGTAGTTCATCAAGTATTGAGCACTCTTATCACTGTCATCTTTGGTAGCAAGAGAAATAATATTAACTTTTCTAGCATAGCTACGTCCGAGAGTGTTGTAAGTCTCATCGAGAAGGTATTGCTCAGTTAATAATTCGCGATAGATATCTTTAATGAAAGAGTCTTCAACATAAGAGACGGTACTAGCGCTCTCGTCTTGACCTAATTCATAATTTTCTTGATAATTTTCGCGATGTAAATAATGTGCGAAGACATCTTCGTAGTCGTATTGAGCATCGAACACGCGTGGATTGAAATATCCAGCCGTTCCAGCATCATTAGTCGGATTTAATTCGTTATAGCTCGCAACTTTTTCAAGGCTTGCTCTAAGCGAAACTAAATATGTTCTCTCAGAAAATTGAGAACGATAGGAGTAGGCTCCGTTGACAATCT
>JAEZSD010000082.1 GCA_023422095.1 Bacillota bacterium | reverse complement strand
TAGTTATCCCCATGACTGGAGAACTGGCAAACCCCTCATTTTTAGAGCGACAGATCAATGGTTCTGTTCCATTGAACCAATTCGTCAACAATTGCTCGAACAAATTCATAGTGTGAAATGGTATCCCGCTTGGGGAGAAACCAGAATGATTAACATGATTAAAGACCGTTCCGATTGGTGTATCTCTCGTCAAAGAGCCTGGGGTGTCCCCATTCCAATCTTCTATAACGAGGATGGTAGTCCAATCATCGAAGAGAGTGTCTTCGCTCATGTCCAAGCTCTCATCGCTGAACACGGTTCTAATATTTGGTATGAAAAGGAAGCTAAAGAATTGCTTCCTGAAGGATACAAGAATAGCCATTCGCCCCATGGAGCGTTCACCAAAGAAAAAGACATCATGGATGTCTGGTTCGATTCCGGGAGTAGCTTTGCGAGTGTCTTAATTAACCGAGGCCAAAAATACCCCGCTGATTTATATTTTGAAGGCTCCGATCAATATCGCGGTTGGTTTAACTCTAGTTTAATCATCAGCACAGCTGTTTATGGTTATGCCCCTTATAAAACCGTCTCTACTCATGGTTGGGTCATGGATGAGAAGTGGGAAAAAATGAGCAAATCAAAAGGCAACGGCATTGATCCTAGCAAGATTGCTGACCTCTATGGGGCAGATATCTTGCGTTTATGGACAGCGATTGTCGATTATCATCAAGATGTTCGCATCAGTGAATCAATCATCAAACAAGTCTCTGAACAATATCGCAAGATTAGAAATGTCTTAAAATTCATCTCTTGGAATCTCGCCGATTTTGATAGCAAAGACAAAGTTGATACCTTCCGTCCAGTCGATCAATACATACTTGCCAAATTGGATGAAGTCGTTGAACAAGTAAGTGGTTATTTTGAAACATATGATTTCAGTAACGCTTTAAGCGTTATTCTCACTTTTATCTCTAGTGATTTATCCGCCTTCTATCTTGATATCTCCAAAGATTCTTTATATTGCGATGGTAAAGATATGCTTACCAGAAGACAAACTCAAACTGTCATTTCTATGATTGGGGAAACGATGCTTCGCTTACTCAATCCTATTCTTCCTTTCACGATGGATGAGTTCAATGCGAACTTACCAGGCGAAAGAGTGAAGAATGTCCAATTATTGGATTATCCTAAAGCTAAAAAAGAGGCTAAGCGTGCGGAAATATTAAAAGAATATCAATTATTCCAAACTCTACGCGATGATGTCTTAAAAGCCCTCGAAGTGGCGAGAAACGAACAAATTATCGGATCAAGTCAAGAAGCGAAGGTGGAAATTTGTTTATCGGAAGGTGGAAGGAATTATCTTTCCTTATTCAAAGGCCTTGATAAACTTTCCATCGCTAAATTATTCATTGTCTCCGGATTGGACTTCGTCGATTCTCTAGAAGGTGGCGCCGCTTATCCTTGCGGATTAATTAAAGTTAGCCATCATCAAGGCCATTTCTGTCAGAGATGCTGGAATTATGAAGATGACGGTCTTGTGCAAGAAGATGGAACATATCTATGTCATCGCTGCCAAGAAGTCATCCATAAATAGGAATGGAGAGTCATATGGAAAAAGTAAAACGACCAATAAACATCGGACAAGCCTTGTTAAAGGCATTAAAATGGTTCTTTAGTTCATTTATCTGGCTAGGACTTATTTTGCTTGCCCTTGATATCGTTTCTAAAGTCTTAATCTTCTTCCTTTTAGGAGAAGGTAATTCCATCCCTAACCCTATTATTCCTGGTTTTCTCACCATCACCTGTGTTTTAAACCCTAACGCCGCCTTTGGCTTAGGATTTTTTGATCCAGTTTTAAACCGTGTTATGTATATCATTATCTATCTTATTGGACTAGCGATTTTAACTGGTATTTACATTATTAAATATCGCAAGTTATCCAAGCTTCTCCGTGCCTGCCTTATCATGATGGCAGCTGGAGCCTTAGGCAATCTTATTGATCGCTTGTTTTATAGTTTCTCCGGGTACCAAGTCATCGACTGGATTGACTTCTATGGTATATGGAAATTTGTCTTTAATGTCGCTGATTCTTCCGTCGTGGTGGGGACGATCATGCTCATCATTTGGCTAATCGTCACCGAGGTTAAAGATTATAAAGCCAAAAAAGCTCTTGTTGCTGATGAAGGCAAAGTTCTTTCCGTGGATGAAAAAGCCCGCCTAGAAGAAGTCAATCCTGAAGATGACGATGATGAAAACATCGTTAAGTAAGTATAAAACTAGTAGATAATTAGTATTTATAATATGAAATATTACACCATTGAAGGTAAAGAAAACGGACTACGACTTGATAAGGCTATTGCCCTTTTAGAGCCAACTTTATCCCGTACCTACATCGCTAAAATCATCACTGAAGGCAATTGCTTGGTTAATGACAAACTGTTGAAGTCTTCATATAAGGTTAGAACGGGCGATGTCATTTCTATTGAGATCCCTGAGGTCAAACCTCTTGATATCGCTAAGGAAAATATCCCTCTTGATATCGTGTATGAAGATGATGACATTCTCATTATTAATAAGCCTCAAGGATTAGTAGTTCATCCTTCGGCTGGACATAATGAACATACCCTTGTTAACGCCATCTTGAATCATTGCACGCACTTAAGCGGTATAAATGGTGTCGCTCGTCCTGGGATTGTTCATCGCATTGATAAAGACACGAGTGGTCTTATCTGCGTAGCCAAGAATGACAATGCCCATCACTTTTTAGCCGAGCAATTAAAAGATCACACCATGTCTCGTATTTACCTTGCCTTAGTGAAAGGTGAAATTAAAGAGAATAGTGGGAAAATTGATATGCCAATTGGTAGAGATCCCCATTATCGTCAAAAGATGGCCCCCGAGCCAGTTCATGGTAAGGAAGCTGTCACCTTTTTCACTGTTAAACAGCGATTTACTAACCACACATTAGTGGAATGTCACTTAATGACCGGTCGCACCCATCAGATAAGAGTCCACTTCGCAGCAATCAATCATCCTGTTGAAGGAGATCCTTTGTATTCGGGTAAGAACTATCAAGCCTTAACCACCTCCGGACAATTATTAACCGCGGTAGGTTTGAAACTCATTCATCCAACAAGTAAAAAAGAGATGGTTTTCACCATCAATCTTCCTAAATATTTCCAAGACATCTTGGATAACTTAAAGTAGAGGATTCAAAAAGAGATTCCGGTAATTAGCGAAGTTCTTCTTTACGATTTTATCGAGTTCTTCCTGACCATACTTTTCCAAAAAGCCCTTGGCGAAAGCATCGGCTTTTTTTGACGCTCCAAAAGGAATATTCATTTGGTATTTATTTTCTAAGACTTCCTTTTCTTTTAGAAAAGCGTACCGGGCGATAATACTAGCTAGAGCGACACAAGGAAATAATGATTCACCCTTGGTCTTAAAAGTAATGCCTTTGAGAATGGGATCTTGGCCAGTTTGTAAGTATTCGTAATATTTCTTTTCGTTGACGAATTGATCAACAAAGATGTTAAGCACATCAGGGTATTGTTCATGAAGATTCATCAAGGCCCGATTATGCATCTTTGCTTTGATCGAATTAATGTTGTCACCCTTCTCTATTATTTGGTTATATTTTTCATTGCTAATCGTAAGTTTAGAATACTTAAAATGTTTGGTGACAATCGGCCCTAACTCAAGAATGGTGGAGTCATCGAGCTGCTTGGAATCTTTCACTCCTAATTTAATCAGTTCCCCGACATCCGCTTCACTAACAAAGGCGGCGACCACAATCATCGGCAAGAGGAAATCACCGACACCGACTTCGTCGGAGCCAATCTGATCTCCAAAATATATCCATTCCTTTTTAGGTTGATAATCTTTTTCAATTAATCCCGCCTCTTTATCCCAGATTCTTGCTTCGTTTAAGGCTCCATTTCCTAGAAAGGTAACTTTATGTCTCGTTTTCTTAGAAAGATAAGCGGTGATAACGACATCATTAACCAAGGCGTAAAAAGCGATATATTCACCTTCGTTTTCTTTCATGAAAGAGGAATAATATTCCCTCATCTTTTCCAGGGTAATATCATCGATAGAGATGCTGACAATCGGTTTCATAAGATTATAGTATCATAGAACTTTATTCGAATAAATCGAATGTGATATGCTATATCCATGCAAGATATTTATCAAACTTTTGAAATTAATAGAATTAAAGAAAAGCTCTTAGAATACTCTCGTACTGAACTAGGCAAAGAATACATTGA
>JAEZSD010000065.1 GCA_023422095.1 Bacillota bacterium | reverse complement strand
TTTACGATTTAGCGATGGAGGCTATTTCTCAACTAGCCGAGATGGCTCCTTTTGAAACAATCGTGAATGTAAACTCTCTTGAGATTATCGAATATTGTATTGGAGAGTTTTTATATAGTATCGTTGTACGCTCTCCTGAACAGATTGATGAATTTATCAAAAACGAAAATATCAAAGCTTCGATGGCTTCAATTGTCGCGGATAAGTACATTAGCCTTTCTAAACTTCAGCATAAGGAAAGACGAATCGCCAACTCCTATTTTCCACCGATATCATCGCTTAGTGTCTATATCAATTTTACCCTCAATATTTTGCAAAAATATGACAAGAATGATCCAGCCTCCACTTTGATTACAGATTTGCTTATGAAATCACTCAGCATCGCTAAGTGTGCTTTATCACTTTTGGTTGATGGTTTCGAAACAGAAGCGTTTTCTTCTTGGAGAACCCTTCATGAATGCGAATGCACTCTTTTGCTATTAGAGCATTTTGGTAGTCCGTTAATTAATCGTTATTTGAAACATATGCAATACGGCATTGCTTTCAAAGATGTGATGGATAATAAAGACAAACAGACTGAAATCTTTAATCAAATGAAAGAAGAAATGAAACAATACGACCTCAAGAGCAAAGACATTAAGAAGTATATTGAATATGGTTGGTTATATGCTATTCCAGAAGTGGAAAAAGATTCTACATTTAAACTTAATTTTCGCGATGGACTAGAAAAAGTGGCTGGTTTATCAATATACAATTCTCGTTACGAAATGAGTTCTGAAATTATCCATAGTACTCCGATGCTAATCTATTCTAATCGTGACTATTTTTACTACATCACTCTTCTTAGTCTTTACGAATCTTTCTTCCGCTTAGAAAAAATATTTGTATCTCTATTCGCCAAAGAAGTTAGTCCTGAACAGATGAAAAGATATGAAGCGATGCGAAATGTTTACTACTCACAACTCGTGAATATACACAAAAGAGAAAGCGCTAATTTTAAAGAGCTCCAAGAAAAAGGCAAGAAAAAAGGGAATTGAATTCCCTTATTTTTTTGATTCAATAAATATTAAACATCCGCGTAGCATGAGCCACCGATGAATTCACGCATTAAGGAATTGCATGGCACCCATTCATCAGGGAGATTCTCGAAGAACTTTAGCATTCTAATTAATCTCTCAGCGACGGGGAAGTATTCACTTTCACTATCAATGACTTCAAGTAGTGGTAAAGCATATTTTTTCATGCAGCATAATTCATAAGTTAAGAAGGAGTTGAAGACATAATTGGCGCCTTCTTGATTGTTGTAAATCCACTTGAATTCACCGCGACGAACGCTATCCCACATTGACATTGTTTCAGTTGCGCTGCTTCCTCGGAATTGGTAGTCGCGGACAATACGGCGCAAAAGACGTAAATCAGTGAGAGATAATGGGTTGTGGTTATCAATGTTAACTTGAGCTTGTGGAGCGATGAAAACCTTGAATTTTTGGTGGCTAGGAATGGAAGCAGTCATTCTTTCGTTCAAAGCGTGAATACCTTCGATAATAATTGGTTGATCGCTACCGACTTGGAGAGTTCTTCCCTTAACGCGATGTCCAACTTTAAAATCAAATTTTGGTAAATCAACTGGCAAGCCACAAATAAGATCGGAAATGTTTTGGTTGAATGTTTCGATATCTAAAGCTTCAACAGATTCCAAATCTGGATTGCCATCGGCATCTTTTGGAGCTTCGGCTTTAGGACGATAATAGTCATCCATTGAAATTCTAATGGGATTAATTCCGCGAGAGAGTAATTCGATTCTCAAACGATTGGCGAAAGTAGTTTTTCCGGATGAGGAAGGACCGGCGATACAAATTAAACGAATGTTTTCTTTGTCGGCTTCGATCATCGTTCCTAATTCGGTGAATTGTTGATTATGTTTGTGCTCGCTTAAGTTAATCATGTCAACTGGGCCACCTTCTTTGAGATGGCGATTAATGCTGACAATGGTGTCTCCTCCGGTGGCTTTTGCCCATTGGTGGGCTCTTTTCAAAGTCTTTCCGAATGTTGGAGCATCTTCAAATGGGGGAATTTCTCCTCCACATTCTGGTCGTGGATAACGGACGATAATTCCAGGGTGATAAAACTTAATATCCCATTTGGTAATATATCCAGTTGAAGGAACCATACGGTTGTACATGTAGTTATTGTATCCGCCACAAGTATAAATATGAGCTGTCTTCTCTGGACGATATTCAAGAATATCGACTTTATCTTGATAACCTTCCTCTTTAAAAACACGAGCAGCTTCTTCTTTGCTGACGATACTTCTAACGAGTGGCATATCTCTTTCAATAATTCTATTCATTTCAGCGATGAGTTCTTTGACCATTTGATTCGTGCTGGTCACGCCAGGGTTGAGAATTTGCATGAAAATGGAGCGAGAGACATTGTACGAAAAACGAATTTCGATTTCTGGGTGAATGTTTCTCATCGCCATTGCCACTAAAAAGCGAAGGGATGCTTCGTAAGTTGGTTTTGCGTCGCGGTCTTTGACAGTCAAGGGAGTCACTTCGGAATCCTTGCTAATCAAATAGGTCAACTCACGAACTCTATTATTAACATAAGCACATAAGTATTCTCGGTTATCACCAATCACTTCGAGTACGCTGACTGGTTTGTCATAAGTTTTTGTTTCTTGTTTAAAGGTCACAGTAAATGACATATTATTGCCTCCTAAGTATATAAAACTAGCACATTGATTTTATATGGGACGCCGTTATTATGCAAATAAAATAATCAATTTTGGTTTTACCACATTAAATGAGAGATTTATGAGGAAAGAAAAATTTATATTTCTCTTTCTCTTTATTGCCTCTTTTGACCAATAAATATTGAAATTTGACTAGAATATTAGGATAATATTACCTAGTAAGAACAAAGGAAAATTAATATATGGAAAATAAAAACATGGTATACATTCAATCAGGAGGACCAACTTCAGTAATCAACTCCTCTTTATATGGAGCGATTCTCGAAGGAAAAAGGCATCCCGATCTCATTGATCACATCTATGGTTCCCAGCATGGTATTGAGGGACTTATTGATGACGATCTCATTGATCTAGGTTTAGAAGACAGTGAGCAAATTGAATTACTTCTTCAAACACCAGGATCGATATTGGGCACCACAAGAAGAAAACTACCAAAGGATTTCCATGATTCAATATATTTAAAAATTATTGAAAACCTCAAAAAACATCACATTAAATATGTTTTCGTCAATGGTGGAAACGATTCGATGGATACCTGTAACAAACTATCTTTATTAGTTAAAGAACTCGGTTTAGATATGATTGTCGTCGGTGTTCCAAAAACAATCGATAATGATTTAGCGTGTACTGATCACTCGTTAGGTTTCCCCAGCGCAGCCAAATTTGTCATCAATGCAATCAATGGATTTGCTATGGATGCCAAGTGTTTCAAAAAAGGAAAAATTCACATAATCGAAATTATGGGACGAAACGCTGGATGGTTAACCGCTGCCCCAGATTTACTTCCTGAAGATACAAGACCTCATTTATTTTATATTCCAGAACGCCCATTCGATCTTGAGCAATTCTTGGTCGATGTCAAAAAAGTTTACGAAGAAAAAGGATACGCTCTAGTTGCTATCTCCGAAGGAATTGTCTTTCCACGCGATATGTCACGCGTTCGAGTAGATGGATTTGGCCATGCTCAATTAGGTGGAGCCGCCGCTGACTTATGCAATATTGTCGAAGATCGTTTAAATATTCCCACTCGTTCAGTCGAACTTTCACTTACTCAGAGAGCATTCCCCGCTTTTATTTCCTTAACTGATCGAAATGAAGCCGTTCGTACTGGCGAAATTGCTGTTCAAACCGCTTTGCAAGGCATTACCGGACAAATGGTGGTTTTCAAAAGAATTTCTACTCATCCTTATATCATTAATTATGAATTGGCCGATTTAAACAAAGTCGCCAATGCAGAAGCTCGCATTCCTGATTCAATGGTCGTGGATAACACTCGCATGTCAGAAGAATTCCGCGAATACCTTTCCCCATTAATTGAGGGCGAGGTAACTCTTAAATGTAAAGACGGAATCGCCGAAGTCACTCGCTTAAAGAGGATTAAAGCAAAAGAATAAAAATGAAAGAGAGATTTAATAAACTAAATATCTATTTTCGTGTGACTATTTGTTCGTTAATTCTCTTAGTCCTTTTCACTATCGCTCTCACTTTCTTGTTTTTCATCGGTCACCTTGATATACCCCTCGGATTAATCCTCGGAGCGTGCATCAATATCGTCGGTTATTTTGCATTGGGTTTACTTGAACAAAAAGCCAAGAAAAACTCAAAAGGAATCGGCAACATTATTGTCACGGTATCTCGTTTCATAATTCTTGCTTCAACTATTGTGTTGGTTGGGTGGCTATCTTATGAGCAAAATGTCCAAATCTTTAATATCTTTTCTCTTGTTGGCGGATATCTATACCCATTAATTGTCCTTTTGATTTTGACTGTTTTACAGAAGAAGGAAACATCTGATGTTCGATAACTTTTTTAAGTTTGAAATTACAGCTGAGGTTATGTCCTCTTTAATCGTAATGGGTATCATTATTATCCTTTCGATTGTGATTGGCATCATGGCCCATTTTCATGATCCTTTGAAAAAGCCAAAAGGTTTGCTTTTTCTTGCTGAAATCGGAGTTGAGTTCTTTGATAACTTTACTAAGGATTTGATTGGAACCAAATTGTCGGGCTTTGGTGGTTTCATCATGGCCATTGCTGTTTATCTATTTTTATCATTTATTTTTGGATTAACTGGATTGCCTTCACCAACTACAAATATGGCGGTTCCTTTATCACTTGGCTTAATATCATTCTTCGCTATTCATTTAACTTCTATTAGATATACTAAGTGGCGATATTTTAAAAGATATGTTGAACCATTTCCTGTTTTCTTGCCCATTAATCTCTTGTCAATGTGGGCACCGTTATTATCATTAACTCTCCGTTTATTTGGCAACGCTCTTTCGGGTTATGTCTTAATGAATATCGTCTACTATTCTTTGGAAAGCTTATCGACTATGATTTTTGGAAATTTTATCCCTGGAGATTGGAGCGGAATCTTTATTGCTCCTCTTATTGCTCCAATTCTCCACCTCTATTTCGATTTATTCTCGGCATTAATTCAAACTATGATTTTCATTTCTTTGACCACAATTTTTATTGGTCAAGAAATTCCCGATGAAGACGAAATTTTGTCTTCTGATGTGAAACTAATTAGGAAAGGAGGTAAATAACATATGAACATTATTGCAGCAGCCATCGCGATTTGGGGCGTTATTCCTAGCGCAATTGGAGAAGCCTGGGTTTGTTCCCGCGCTATTGATGGTATTTCTCGCAATCCCGAAGCCGCCAAAACACTTCGTAATAGTATGATTTTGGCTTGTGCCCTTGTTGAAACAACCGCGATTTATTCGCTTCTTGTCTCAATTCTTTGTATTTTCCTCGGTTAAAAAGGAGTTTTTGTCATGAATGATTACATCGGAATATTAGTTCTCAGTGGAGACCTAGGGGATCTATTCAATGATATTGACGATAGATTAATTCCTCCTTGGCCCTCTCTTGTTGTCCAGTTATGCTCCTTAGTGGTTCTCATTTTGGTTGTCTTTTTTGTCGCCTATAAGCCAGTTAAGAAAATGCTAAAAAAGAGAGCGGACTATATTGAAAGCAACATTTCAGATAGTCAAAAAGATAAAGCCCTCGCAAAGCAAAATCTCGAGCAATCTTACGAAGCCATTCTTTCTAGCAAAAAAGAAGCCTCTCGCATCATCAGCGACGCAAACAAAAAAGCTATATATGAGAGACAACTTCTTGAAGAAGAAACCAAATTTAATATCGTAAAACTCAAAAAAGACGCGGAGTTGGATATTCAAAAATCGAAAGAGGAATCTTTAGAAGAAATTCGCCGCGAGATGGTGACTGTCGCTCTAGCAGCCAGCAAAGAAATTCTCAAGCGCGAAGTAAACGAAAAAGATAACGCCAAACTGGCAGAGGATTTTATTGAGAAATTAAATTAGTATGAATGAAATTGCGGCATCTTATGGATTAGCTTTATTCTCTTTGTCCAAAGAACAAGACATTGTTGAAAAACGACAAAAGGAAGTCAAAGATTTAAAAAGCATTTTAAAAGAAAATGCTGATTTTATCACTGTTCTTGATTCGTCTTTTCTAACTTTAGATGACAGAATGAAAGTCATTGATAATAATTTTCCCGGCATTGATGAAGATATTAAAAATTTCTTAAAAGTCATTTGTCGGAATAATCGAGCGACATTCATATTAGACATTTTTGATAGTTTCAATTCCTATTGCAATGAGCATCGAGGCATAAAGGAAGGAATTCTCTATTCTACTGTCCCTATTGCCGAAAATGATAAAAACCGAATCGAAGAAAAAATTGCCCAATTAGAAAAATGTTCTGTTGAATTAACCAATCGAATCGATCCGAGCCTTGTCGGTGGTGTGAAAGTCTTAATCAACAGCCGTATCTACGACGGATCAATCAGCGGAAAAATCGAAAAAATAAAACGTAGCCTTTTAGGAAAGGAGGATCGCTTCCATGAAAATTAATGCGAATGAAATTAGTGCTCTTATAAAAGAACAAATCAAGAATTACCATCACGAAGTTGAAAGTAGTGATGTGGGGGTTGTTGTATCAGTGGGGGATGGTATCGCTATTGTATACGGTCTTGATCAAGCAATGCTTGGTGAACTGCTCTTATTCCCACATGACATTTACGGAATGGTGATGAATTTAGAAACCGACCAAGTTGGAGTCGTTCTTTTAGGTGATGATTCTTTAATTAAAGAAGGAGACACTGTTAAGCGAACTAAAGAAGTGATGGAAGTCCCTGTCGGTGATGAAATGCTCGGTCGAGTAGTCAACTCTCTTGGGCAACCGATTGATGGTCTTGGTGAAATTAAAACTACCAAGCATCGCCCTATTGAAGTGATTGCTCCAGGAGTTATCATGCGTGAGAGTGTCAATACTCCTTTGGAAACTGGTATCAAAGCTATTGATTCAATGATTCCTATTGGACGAGGCCAACGAGAACTGATTATTGGTGATCGTCAAACCGGAAAAACTGCAATTGCTATCGACACGATTATCAATCAAAAAGATAAGGGTGTTTTGTGCATTTATGTAGCGATTGGCCAAAAAAATTCAACCGTTGCTCAAATTGTCGACCGCTTAAAAAAATATAACGCCATGGACTACACCGTTGTTCTCGCTGCAACAGCAAGCGAGCCAGCCCCTTTACTATACATCGCTCCTTATGCCGGATGTGCGATTGGAGAAGAATGGATGCACCAGGGCAAAGATGTCCTTATCATCTATGATGATTTAAGCAAACACGCCGTTAGTTATCGAGCGCTATCCTTGCTTCTAAAACGTTCTCCCGGAAGAGAGGCTTACCCAGGCGATGTTTTCTATCTCCACAGTCGTTTATTAGAAAGAGCATGCAAACTCGACAAAAAATATGGTGGAGGATCCCTTACCGCTCTTCCAATCGTCGAAACTCAGTCCGGTGATATCTCGGCCTATATTCCTACTAACGTAATATCAATTACCGATGGACAAATCTTTTTGAACACCGATTTATTTAACGCTGGGCAACGACCAGCTATTGATAGTGGGTTCTCAGTTTCTCGTGTTGGTGGAGATGCTCAATTTGGCGCGATGAAACAAGTGACGAGATCATTAAAAATTGAATTGGCGAACTTCTCCGAAATGAAGAGTTTTGCTCAATTTGGCAGCGACTTAGATGCTAGCACCTTAAAAGTGTTAAAACATGGAGAAGTATTAATGCGTGTCTTAAGACAAAATCAATATCAGCCCTATTCGTTGTCTCATCAAATATTTGATTTATTCATCGCTAAACATGGCTATTTGGATCAGATTGATCCCCATCAAGTCCAACATGTTCTCACTGACAGTTATCACTACATTGAAACAAGCCACAAGGAATTGCTTAAAGCGATTGATAATGACAAAATTATTAAACCAGAAATAGAGAGCAAACTTCATTCTTCGATTGAAGAATATTTCGCCATCACAAAAGAAAAATAAAGCAATATGTCTCAGCAAATTAATCGAATCAAACAACGAATCAAAACAGTTAATGGCGCTTTAAAAGTAACCAGCGCGATGAAACTTGTCTCGAGTGTGAAACTCAAGAAATGGAAGAATAAAATGTTCATTAATCGAACCTATTCTTCTGAAATTGAAAATATCACCTCGGATGTTTTGAAATTTGCTAATAAAGTCAAAAACCCCTTAATAGATTCTAAATTAGAATCAAAAAACGGCAAGAATCTATATATTATTGTCTCTTCAACATTAGGACTATGCGGAGCATACAATACGAATATTTTTAAACTAGCAGATGTTTCATTAAAACCAAGTGATGAAGCCATAATCTTAGGTAAAAAAGGACTCAGTCATTTTGAAGATGGGATATTCACTTTAATTGAAGATTTTTCGACTTATCATTCGATTTCTGATCAAACAATCATTCGCCAATTGGTAAAGTTTGTCATTGAACATTTTACCAGTGGTCAATATCAAGAAATTCATCTTATTTATTCGTCCTTTAAAAACTCTTTCGTCTTTCTCGCTAAAGACGTCATTATTCTCCCGGTGAAGAAGCCCGAAGAGAATAGTGAATTAGGATTTGCTCCAATTTTGGAGCCTACACCTCAAAAACTGGTGGACAGCCTTCTTCCCCTTTATCTGAAAACAATCGTGTATAGCAAATTGTTAGAGTCAGAAGTGTGCGAGCATGCCGCTCGTAGAAACGCTATGGAAAACGCCACCGAAAACGCCGAGGAATTATTAGATAATTTACATATCGAATTTAATAAAGCTCGCCAAGCCTCAATCACCCAAGAAATCACGGAAATTGTCGCTTCAGCGAAAGCTCTATAGGAGGAAACAACGATGGAAAAGAAACTTATCAAAGGAAAAATTAGTCAAGTTATTGGCCCAATTGTAGACGTCAAATTTCAAAATGAAAATTTGCCAGAACTTTTAACTGCTTTGGAAATTCCCTTGAAAGATGGCAACAGATTAGTAGTGGAAGTCGCTCAGCATGTCGGCGGTGATGTCGTTCGCGCTGTTTCAATGGGCCCAACCGAAGGTTTGGTCCGTGGACAAGAAGTGATTTCTACAGAAAGTCCAATTACTGTTCCCGTAGGTACGAAAACCTTAGGACGTATGTTTAATGTTTTAGGAGAACCAATTGATGGACTACCCGCTCCTGAAGACGTTAAGAAAATGTCAATTCACCGTAACCCTCCAAAACTAAAAGATCAATCAGTTAAAACCGAGATTTTTGAAACCGGAATTAAAGTAATCGATTTACTTTGCCCCTATATTCGTGGAGGTAAAATTGGTCTATTTGGTGGAGCAGGCGTTGGAAAAACAGTCTTAATTCAAGAATTAATGCGAAATATTGCCCAAGAAAAAGGTGGCATATCTGTCTTTGCTGGTGTTGGCGAAAGAAGCCGAGAAGGAAATGACTTATATCGCGAGATGCAAGAATCAGGAGTACTGAGCAAAACCGCTCTATGCTTCGGTCAAATGAACGAGCCACCAGGTGCTCGTATGAGAGTGGGACTATCTGCTTTAACGATGGCGGAATATTTCCGCGATTATGAACACACTGATGTCTTGCTTTTCATCGACAACATTTTCCGTTTCACTCAAGCTGGTAGTGAAGTTTCTGCTTTGCTTGGCAGAATGCCAAGTGCAGTTGGATATCAACCAACATTAGCGACTGAAATGGGTCAGCTTCAAGAGAGAATCACTTCCACTAAAGATGGGTCAATTACATCAGTTCAGGCCATTTATGTTCCAGCTGATGATCTGACCGATCCTGCTCCTGCAACAGCTTTCTCCCACCTTGATGCTAAAACAGTTTTGGATCGAAACACTGCTGCTTTAGGTATATATCCTGCCGTTGATCCACTTAATAGTACCTCAACCGCTCTTGAACCGAATATCGTTGGTGAGGAACATTATCGCGTGGCTCGTCAAGTCATTGAGACTCTCGAAAGATATCGTGAATTAAGCGACATCATCGCCATTCTCGGTATGGACGAACTATCCGATGAAGACAAAAAGATTGTGGGAAGAGCTCGTAAAATTAGAAACTTCCTTTCTCAACCCTTCCATGTTGCCACTCACTTTAATGGAATCGAAGGTATTTTTGTCAAAAGAGAAGATACAGTTCGAAGCTTTAAAGAAATATTAGAAGGTAAAGCCGATGACTTACCAGAAGTCGCTTTCCTCTATGTTGGAACCATTGATGATGTTCGAAAAAAGGCAAAATCATTAGAGTAATATGAAAACATTTTTCATTGATGTTTATACCCCATTTGGCCATTATTTGAAAACTAATGCTACGTTTTTAGAAGTGCAGTCCGAAGACTATTTACTTGGTATCATGGCTGGCCATGCTCCATTAGTTTCGACTTTAGTTATTTCCAAGATGGTAATCGAGATTGATTCAGTCCGATATATATATGCGATTGGCGGAGGAATTATCAATATCAGTGAGAACGGAGTCATTCTTTTACTCGAATCCGTTGAACGATCCGATGAAATTAATTTGCAACGTGCCCTTGAAGCACAAAAAAGAGCAGAAAAAAGGTTAAGCGATTTAGAGGATAAAACAATCGATAAAAATCGAGCAAAATTAGCCCTAGCTCGAGCTATTAATCGAATACGTCTTATTCAGACAGATAAGTCCTAATTAGCGAGTCTAATTCTAAGCCATTATCGAGCAAATACAAAGTGGAGGTAAAAACTCCATTTTTGTTTTTATAAATCGCAATATTACTGGCTTCAATATCAATTTGATAATATTCCAAAATTGAGGAAATAATGGCACTATTGAGCGCATTTTTATCAAGTATTGTCACATATTTATCTTTTTGTCTAATCACCAAAGGGTAAATTACATCGTTAAATATTGACAATGGTTCGATATTATTGCTGTCATAAAGAAAAACAAAACTTTCTATTTCATTTTCAATAATAGAATCAAAGCTGGCTTGCTCCCAAAAAGTTCGGATAAATGATTTAAAAATATGCTGATCAGCAACAGGTCGAAATTTACTGTAACTCAGCAAGACATTAGTGTCAAAAGAATAGGTTAATGATTTCTCACTTATTAAGTAAAGTGATGGGCTAGAAAATTGACTAGTAAATATTAAAGGAAAAGAGGTAACAAGGTTGTTGTAAGCTTGTGCCACATATTCATAAGAATAAATCAAAAAGCTTTTATTTTTAACGTATGTAGATAAAGTCTCTTTTGCGCTATCGCAATAATTACACGATTCAGAATAAAGGAAAAGGGCAAAAGTGCTATTAGTGTTTATTAAATAAGATATATCTATATTAGAGACTTCAATAAAAGTTGGGCTTTCCTCATTGGTTTGAATATCGATGTTTTGATAGATGCGAACTGAGTAAGGATTATCTATCGAATCGCATCCCGACAAACAGAGAAGAATAATTGGTAAAAACATCCACTTTTTCATAAAGAAACTATAAACTATTTTTTTCAATAAATAAACGAGGCCAATGCAAAGTAGTTGATTTCAATCAATAGAGTTGTTGAAAAAGGCAAAAAAATATAAACTAGTATCATATTAAAGTCTTGAAGT
Source organism: Bacillota bacterium (assembly GCA_023422095.1). Classification (GTDB taxonomy): domain Bacteria; phylum Bacillota_I; class Bacilli_A; order RFN20; family CAG-826; genus JAAYDH01. The sequence goes on along the minus strand of JAEZSD010000065.1, from coordinate 5,942 downwards.
CTTTAAGTGAGGTATGAATATGGCCAACAACACACCTGTTCCAGATTTCCAAAAAGAAGTCGATGAATTAGTCGCTAATGGAATGAAAGCTCTCGAGGAATTCGAGGGTTTTACGCAAGAGCAAATTGACTATATCGTCGCTAAGTGCAGTGTCGCCGGACTCGACAATCACGGATCCTTAGCTAAGGCCGCAATTGACGAAACAAAGCGTGGTGTCTTTGAAGATAAGGCGACCAAGAATCTCTTTGCTTGTGAATATGTTGTTAACAACATGAGACACCTCAAAACGGTCGGAGTGATTTCTGATGATCCAGTTACTGGTATCACCGAAATTGCAGAACCAATTGGTGTTATCTGTGGTATCACACCAGTTACCAACCCCACGTCGACTGTCATTTTTAAGTCTCTGATATGTTTAAAAACCCGTAACCCCATTATTTTTGCTTTCCATCCAAACGCCCAACAATGCAGCAAAAAAGCTGCGATTGTTATGAAAGAAACAGCAGAAGCCGCTGGGGCACCAAAGAATTGTATTCAATGGATTGAGCATCCAAGCATGGAATCAACCAACGCTTTGATGAACCACCCTGATGTAGCAACAATATTAGCCACTGGGGGAAATGCGATGGTTAAAGCCGCTTATAGTTGCGGAAAACCTGCCATGGGTGTCGGTGCGGGAAACGTTCCTGCTTACATGAATAAAAGTTGTCATGTTGAACAAGCGGTTAATGACATCGTTCTTTCTAAATCTTTCGATAATGGCATGGTGTGCGCTTCTGAACAAGGCGCCATTGTCGATGCTGAAATATATGATGAAACTGTCAATCTCTTTAAGCGCTTTAAAGCTTATGTTGTAAATCCCGAAGAAAAGAAAAAATTATCTCGATATATGTTTGGTTATGCCTTTGGCGACAAAGATGCTGAATTAGGCAAATTGAACCCTGTTGTCGTAGGACAGACTGCTCAATTTATTGCTGAGCAGGCTGGTTTTAGTGTCCCAAAAGAAACCTCTATCCTTTTAGTTGATTGCGATATTGTTGGTCCTAAAGAACCGATGAGTCGTGAAAAATTATCCCCTGTTCTCGCTATATATAAAGTGAAAAACGAAAAAGAAGGCTTTGACAAATCAGAAGAAATGGTTGCTTTCTATGGTCTAGGGCATAGCGCAGTCATTCACTGCAAAGAACAAGCAATGGCTGATAAATTTGGCGAAAAAGTCAAAGCGATGCGCATCATCTGGAATTCTCCCGCCACCTTTGGTGGTATCGGAAATGTCTATAACTCTTTCCTACCATCCATGACACTTGGATGTGGTAGTTATGGTCACAATTCCATCGGAGGAAATATCAGCGCTGTTAATTTATTAAATATTAAAAAAGTAGGAAAAAGGAGAAACACTGTGCAATGGTTTAAAGTGCCTCGAAAAATATATTTCGAGCGAAATTCAATTCAATATCTTCAATCAGCTAAGGACTTAAACAAAGTCTTTATCGTCACTGACACGTCAATGGTGGAACTCGGCTTCTTCAAAAAGATTGCCGATATGTTGAACTCACGTCGCAATAAAGTTGTCATGCAATTATTCTCTGCTGTTGAACCAGATCCCGATATCGAGACGGTTCGTAAAGGCACAGAAATGATGAACATTTTCAAACCAGATACCATCATCGCTTTAGGTGGTGGTTCAGTTATGGATGCCGCTAAAGGTATGTGGCTATTCTACGAGCATCCAGAAATTAATTTTGATGATTTAAAACAAAAATTCATGGATATTCGTAAACGTGCTTTCAAATATCCTGAGTTAGGCAAACAATCACGTCTCATTTGCATACCAACAACCAGTGGAACTGGCAGTGAGGTTACTCCCTTTGCCGTTATTTCCGATAAGAAAAATAATAAGAAATATCCACTAGCGGATTATTCTTTAACTCCGACCATCGCTATTATTGATCCTGAGTTCACCACCAACCTGCCACCTAAGGTTACGGCAATGACTGGTATGGATGTTTTAACTCACGCTGTTGAAGCATATGTTTCGGTGATGGCCAATGACTATACCGATGGACTTTGCCTTAAGGCAATTAAACTCGTTTTTGACTATTTGTCACGCGCTGTTAAAGATGGACCTCATGATTTAGAAGCTCGTGAAAAAATGCACAATGCGGCGACCATCGCTGGCATGGCATTCGCTAATGCTTTCTTAGGAATGGCGCACTCCATGGCTCATAAAGTAGGCGCAGAATTCCACACAGTCCATGGCTATACCTGTGCGATCGTCCTGCCCCATGTTATCCGTTATAATGGTAGCGTTCCAAGCAAGCTATCTGTGTGGCCAAAATATAACGTTTACTGTGCTGATAAGAAGTATCAAGAAATAGCCCAATTACTTGGCTTAAAAGCCAGCACACCTGCTGAAGGAGTGGAATCTCTTGCTCAAGCAGTAATCAAGTTAATACGTGAAATCGGACTCGATCCGAATTTTGAATCCTATGGTATTAAAGAATCCGAATGGGAATCTCGTTTAAGAAGCATCGCTGAATTAGCTTATGAAGATCAATGTTCACCCGCCAACCCTCGCTTACCGATGGTTGATGATATGGTGGAAATTTTGAGAAAAGCGTATCGAGGAAACTAAATTGAAGAAAATCGGAATAATAGGTGCTGGCACTTGGGGCACCGCCTTGGCAAATATGCTCGCCAAAAGTGGACATCAAGTCTCACTTTGGTCGCGTTTTGAAGAGGAAATAAATGCTTTAAAGAATACCCATCTTCATAAAAATCTTCCAGGTTGTGTTTTAGCGGATGATCTCCATTTTTCAACTGACTTAAAAGAAGTGTGTCACGGCAAATCAATTATCGTTTTTGCCACCCCCTCAGTTTTTATTCGTCAAACTGCGGAGTTGGCCAAGCCATATTTGAAATCAAATCAGATTATCGTTAATGTCGCAAAAGGAATCGAACCAAAGACTCTTTTGACTATGAGCGAAATTCTCGAAGATGTTTTAGGGAAAGAATTTGATTTTGTTTCTCTTTCTGGACCGACCCACGCTGAAGAAGTGGCGGTTGGACTACCAACCTTGATTGTCTCTGCCTGCCAAAATTCTAAAATCGCCCAAGTCGTCCAAGATACTTTTTCTAATCAAACTATGCGCGTCTACACAAACCCAGATGTGCTGGGAGTAGAGATCAGTGGTGCTTTAAAAAACATCATTGCTTTAGCGGCTGGTTTGTCTGACGGTCTTGGTTATGGCGACAACGCCAAAGCCGCCATTATTACCCGCGGTTTAGTGGAAATCACAAAGCTTGGCAAAGCCATGGGCTGCCATGAAAAGACATTTATCGGACTTGCTGGTATTGGAGATATCGTTGTGACAGCCACCAGTGTCCATTCACGAAATCATCAAGCTGGATATTTACTTGGTAAAGGATATACGTTAGAAAAAACACTCGCCGAAGTTGGCCAAGTCGTCGAAGGATTATATGCTCTCGAAGCAGCTAAAGAATTAGAGACCAAATATCATGTTGAGCTTCCGATTATCGATGTCGTCTATGAAGTGGTTCATGATAAATTAGATGTTTCTCAAACCATCAATAAACTTTTCTCTCGAAGAAGAAAAGATGAAATTAAAGGTTTAATATTTACTGAAGATGATGTGATGAATTAATTCTTTAATTCGTTTCCTAGATAAAAATGAATCGCGTAACACGATTCTTTTTTTCTTCATTTTATTGAAAGATAGAGTTTCAAAGAAGCAAACTCAACAAAAATATGTTCACAATACGCGTATCTTTGATAAAATAACACTAAAGATTGTTCTTAACTTGGAGAGGAGACAAAAATGTCGAAAAAATACCAAGAAGAATATGAAGCAGGGTATAGCCCACGTTTAGTAATGGAAGAAGCCTCCCGTTGCTTACTATGCCTCGATGCTCCATGTTCACAACATTGCCCAGCTGGAACAGATCCAGCCAAATTCATTCGTTCAGTTCGCTTTAAGAATATTAAAGGCGCAGCTGAAACGGTCAGAATTAACAACGCCCTGGGAGCCATTTGTGCTCGCGTTTGCCCAACAGAGAGATATTGCCAAGATGGCTGTTCTCGCAGTGGTATTGACAAGCCAATTGATATTGGTCGAATTCAAAGATATATCACTGATTTTGAAGCGGCAACCAAAATGGAAATCTGGGAACCAAAACCTCTAAATGGCAAAAAAGTAGCCGTTGTTGGAAGCGGTCCTGGCGGATTAACTGCCGCTGCAGAATTAGCCCTTGAAGGTTTCAAGGTTACGATTTATGAAAAGGACGCTCAAGCTGGAGGATACCTCCGTTATGGAATCCCTGAATATCGTTTATCGAATTCAGTAGTTGATTACGAAATTAACCGCATCGTTCGCCTTGGAGTTGATATCGCCCTTAACACACGCATCGGAGTTGATGTTTCTTTAGAAGATTTAGAAAAAGACAATGATGCTGTTGTAATTGCTATCGGCGCGAGCAAAGGCAAGGTCTTGCCGATGTTTGAAAATAATCGCAAGGTCAAATTAGCAGTTGATTGGCTAAAACAAGTTAAATCGCGTAAAGGAAAAGTAAAAATTCCTGAGAATGTCCTCGTCATCGGTGGTGGCGATGTCGCCATGGATACTGTGACAACTTTAAAACTTTTAGGTTGCCCACATGTCACTGATGTTGTCTATGAACAATTTAGTGAATTTAGAGCCAGTGAAAAAGAATTGCAATCAGCCCAAGAACAAGGTGTGACCATCGTAGATGGATACATTCCTGTCGGCACCGCTCGCGGAGGAATTGTGAAGTTTAAGCACCGCATTATTCCTAGTGAATTAAAAATTAAGGCTGATTTGATTATTCTCGCTGTTGGTCAATGCGTTGATCCAGCCGGACTAGGCCTTGAAATTAAATCTGGTGAAGTAGCCTTTGAAGGCAATCACCTAAAAAATAGCAAAATTTTCATCGCTGGAGATATTGCTCACGGAGAAAAAACTGTTGTGTGGGGTGTGAGAACTGGTAAAGAAGTTGCTTACGCTGTCAGACAATTTGTAAGAGGTAAATAATATGGTACGTAAAGATTTGTCAATCACCTTTATGGGTGTCAAATTCCCGAACCCCTTCTGTTTATCTTCTTCTCCAGTCGGGAACTGTTATGACATGTGCGCTAAAGCCTATGAATCAGGATGGGGCGGAGTAGTTTTTAAGACTATTGGACCAAAGCACTATGTCATCGATGAAGTTTCTCCCCGTTTTGATGCTTTGACTAAAGAAGCCGAACCATTTGTTGGCTTCAAGAATATGGAACAAATCGCTGAGCATTCTCTTGAAGAGAACCTCGCCGATCTTGCTCGTTTAAAGAAAGACTACCCCAATCATGTTCTCATCGCCTCCATCATGGGAAGCAATGAAGAAGACTGGGAAGTTTTAGCTCGCCTCGTTACTGAAGCTGGTGCTGATATGATTGAATTAAACTTCTCATGTCCACAAATGACTTCACATGCGATGGGATCTGACGTTGGAAGTAGCCCTGAGCTATGCCGTAAATATTGTGCGGCGGTTCGTCGCGCTACCAAATTACCATTCATGGCCAAAATGACTCCAAATATCACTGATATGTGTGATCCAGCTATCGCCTCTTTAGAAGGCGGAGCTGATGGTATCTCTGCCATTAACACCATTAAATCGATTATCAACATCGATTTAGAAAAGAAAGTTGGCTTGCCAATTATTAATGGGAAGTCATCCATCTCTGGATATTCTGGTAAAGCTGTTAAGCCAGTAGCATTACGTTTCATTCAACAGATGAGAAATCATCCAAAACTCAAAGATGCGGAGATTTCTGGTATTGGTGGAATTGAGACTTGGGAAGACGCCGCTGAATTCATTTTACTCGGTTGTAAGAACTTACAAGTCACAACTGGAATTATGCAATATGG
>JAEZSD010000073.1 GCA_023422095.1 Bacillota bacterium | reverse complement strand
TCTTTAAGCACTTCATCCATTTGCTGATGGATTTTCATGTTGTTTTCTTCAATGCTTCTTTTTTGATTTCCTTTATAAACAAGGTAAATAACAAAGGGAAATACGAGCAAAAGAATTAACAGGAACATTTCTGGTGAATCAGTAATTGGAGAATAGGTTCTTAATTCCAATTTTAATTGGAAATACTTAGTCTCAAGATTGGCTATCCTATCATGATTTTCCATGTCTTTATCTCTTGCTAAAACATGGTGTGTGTAATGATGCCTTCCTGAACGAACACTGTTGTCCTCAGTGTGCTTCCATCCAAATTTAAGATGCTCTGCTAAATCGCCTCTGACGGTTTTTGTTTCAATATTCATATTTAACCAATAACAATTGCTTCGCCAATGTAGCTTTCAATTGTTCCTCCTGTAACAACGTCTAGATTTTCGATAAAGATGTCGACCAATGTCGCGTAATCGCTTTGGATCTTGCTTAGGTACGTATTAGCAAGAGTCACATTTGCGGAAATTCCGCTTTTGGAAAGAATATCGCTTGGGAAATCGGTAAAGTTAGTGTCTTCATCGTTATCTGCTTGAATAAACATCATTGGGATAGAGGTCTCATAAGACACTAGATTATCACCGTTATAGCCATAGAAATATTGTTTCCTGAGTTCAATATCATATTTTCTTGATGTCTGAACTTTCACAAATAATACCGTTTTTGAGTTATACGTTGGTTCAAAAATCAAACTGCTGTTATTCAAATAGATATTGTGGTTATTGTTTGCGCCAAGCCCAAATGTAGAATTATCGTTTTTGACCGCCTTAATGTTGTTAATACCACTGATGTTATTTAAGTTGAAGAACAGGGTGTTGTAAGTTCCCTCAAAACCCCATTTCTCGAATGTCTCTCTAACTTCATAACCAAGCAATTTTGCTTCATCGGTTTTATAAAGCTCATTTATATATCCTGAGAACCCGATCATTCCGCTTGCCTTATTTCCAACGCAAGAAGTGTAGTTTTCGTCAATATAGAAATCCGCACAGGATGGAACCAAATCCTTATCTTTAAATTGGACAAATTCATAGATGTGACCTTCGACTTTCTCATTAGAAGACCTGACGATTGAGAAAAAGGCTTTTCTGTTTACGGCTTCAATGCCATATTGAAGAGCAAAAATATAACTATCGTCTTTAACTACATATTTCATAGCGTTGTTTTCAGTCAGTTGAATTCTCACCGCTTTTTCAAAAGTCACTAGATTGTATGTCATGTCGATTTGTGGAAGAACCTCGCCAAAGAAGGGGATGGTGAGGTTGGTTTTATACTTAAACGAATAAGTAAGAAAACCGTCACTAAAATCAAGCTTGGCGGTATACTCCGTTTCATTTAAAGAATGAGAAGCCGTATCACTTGGGTTGTTGTCCAAATAGTTATTGAAAAGAATAACCGATGCATTAATGGCGGTTTCGCACAACGTTAAAATAGAATAGAATTTCTCGCTCTCTTCAATGTTTTCAATTACCATGTGCCATTGCTCACCATATCCGCCATATTTAATTGAACTGACGTTGGTAAAATTGTTGAAGTCATAAGTCACCTGAGCGGCATTGACATGGTTGCCGCTATTCGATGGGCGCATTGTCTCTGGAATATAACCATATGGATCTTGATCCACGGCCGATAGCAAACTTTGAAAATAAGTTTTTATGTCAAGAACTTCGTTCCAATTAGCATATAGAACTTTGCTTTGGGTTAATGTTATTGGCCAAGTTACTTGCTGCTGTCCATTTTCATCATAAGACCACGCAACAAATTTATAGTTGTCTTTGATTGGCTTTGCAGGTTCAGAAATCGAGGTGCCATATTCGCCTTCAATTGGAGCAATGCTAGTTCCGCCTTTAGTTTCAAACGTTATTGTGTACCTTTGTTTCGCTTTGCTAACGATTGCATAATAGGATGCATTGCCTGTCACGACTGGCAGTTCGCTTAAAACCACGCCGCCTGAAGATGATGACCATCCTTCGAATGTGTGGTTCCATTCAGCATTATCTGATGGACCGGCATAGCTATATGATGGTTGAACTCCATAGTCGAAAGATTCTTGTTTTAATAATCCATCGTTTTCATCATAGAAAGAAATTTGATAGGTCTGCTTAAGCTTTTGAACAATCGCATAATAGACGATATCCGCGGAAACAGGAGAGATGGTTATTACATCGCCATTTTGGGTTAATGACCATCCTTCAAACGTATAGTCCCATTCAGCAGTATCGGCTTTTTGATAATTGTAAGAAGGAATTGTTCCTTCTTTCCATTCTTTAGATTCTAGGGTTTGACCATTTTCATCTTTGAATGTAACTAAAAAACTATGATCTTCCCCACTGGTGCTGGAATCGACCCCTCCGCTTGATGTGTCTGTGCTAGAGGGGACACAGCCGGCAAGCAAGAAAAGCGCTGATACGAACATTACGACCTTTTTGACTTTTTTTTGCATTATTTTCATTCTCCTTTATAAAAATGATTCGTTTTTTTCGGGATTTTTGTAGCTCCAACGGATTGAGAACGGAAAAACAAACATGGCAATGGGAGCGCATATTGCTATGG
>JAEZSD010000035.1 GCA_023422095.1 Bacillota bacterium | reverse complement strand
ATCGAGATGATTATAAAGCTTGATAAAGTAATCGTTTTTATCCATAAAAAGTATCCTCCTATCTCTTGTAAGAGACCAATATTGATTTAATTTCCTTCTTTGTTTTTGAGATATGATTAACAATCCCAATATCAATGGAGTGTTTTTGACGATTTTTGTTGATATATGTAAGGCTTAATAAAGAGTGAGAGAAGAAAGCGTCCCCAGATAGTTTGACTATATTGTTTAAAGGTATTTGATATGAACCAAATAGACCATGAACGACAATATTTTGTTTATCTATGTTCAATATCAAACATGGCTGACCAAGTTGATTATTGGCTTTGAGTTTCTTAATGAAGGCAATCGTGTCAAATAAGAAATATCCCGCCACTCCACCAAATATAATTGAAAACATGATGAGAAAATAATAACCATAGTCTGGAGTAAAATTAATGGTTACAAAAATAATTAAACCAATATTAGAAAGTAATATGATTCCATAAAATAAATAGAAAAATACCAGGGAAGCAATGTTTAATGTTTTGCGATTAGCTAAGGTTATCACTTGTTTATCCATGGGAAAATTGTATCAAAAAAAGAGAAATAAAAAAATGTATATAAAAAACCGCTTAAAAGATAAGATGATTTGTTGAATCATTTTTCCAAATTGATAAGCGGTTCTATTGGCTTATTGTCTAACGAAGTCGCTCTTACCTGCGCCGCAGATAGGGCAGATGAAATCTTCAGGGACGTCTTCCCATCTTGTTCCTGGTTTGATGCCAGCTTCGGGATACCCTTCTTTCTCATCGTAGATAAATCCACAAATAGTGCAAACATATTTATCCATAATTAGTCCTCCTCTTGCTTTCTTTATTATACAAACATTATTGTTTCTTACCAAGTTATAAAAGGAGCATTTCTTCACTGTTTAACATCTCCAAATAATTGATTTCTGCGTTAATTATATTAAAACACTTGATTATCGTTTGAAGAGTGCTATATTCATTAGCGGAAATGACTTCTTCCTTCGCAAGAAAACCGCTTATCTCAAGCTGACGACGTCTAAAATTATTCACGGATGAAAATAAAGGAGACAAAAAATGTTTGTAAGTTTAAGTATCATATTTTTAGGCGGTGTTTTAATTTCGATTATTTTTCCTAAGCTTCGCATTCCCTCTCTGATTGGTTTTTTGCTACTCGGTATTGGAATGCAATATTTAGGCCTGATGGATCAATCACTTGGCAATATCTCGGGTGAAATCCGCAATATCGCTTTAGTTATCATTTTGTTAAAGGCTGGTCTCTCCCTTAATTTTAACGATTTAAAGAGGGTTGGGAGACCGGCAATTTTGCTATGTTTTATTCCTGCCACTTTCGAAATTATCGCTATGGCTATTGTTGGACCATTGATGTTGGGTTTATCTGTGGTTGAATCACTTATAATTGGAACTGTTCTTGGGGCGGTTAGCCCAGCAGTTGTCGTCGTGAGAATGGCTAAGTTAATCGACAATAATATCGGCACAAAGAATAGCATTCCTCAAATGATTATCGCTGGAAGTAGCGCCGATGATGTCTACTGCATCGTCATCTTTATGGCGCTTGTAAATATGCTGGCTCACGGATCAGGGTCTTCTTTTGATCCCATGACATTAATCAAAATTCCAACTAGTTTAATATTTGGAGTCGGCGCGGGAATTCTTCTTGGTTTCCTTTGTTCATTGCTCTTTAAAAAGATTCATATTCGCGATACATATAAAATTATTATTTTAATTGGATTATCTGTCCTTTTACTTTATGTCGAAGGCGTTCTCGATTCCACACCGGTTTCGCTATCTAGCTTCTTAGGCGTTATATCGATGGGTATCGTCGTCTTCGCTCGACGTCCTGCTGTCGCTCATCGATTGACAACAAAATTTGACAAGATATGGGTTTTCTCTGAAATGTTCTTGTTTGTCTTTGTTGGTACTTCAGTGAAAATTGAAACCTTAAATAATGCCGGGGTAACTCTTCTTTTCATCGCTGCCCTCTTCATTGCGATGGCCTTCCGTTTGGCGAGCACTTTCCTCTGCCTAATCAAAACACCATTGACCTTCAAAGAGAAAATGTTTGTGGCAATATCCGAGATTCCCAAGGCCACTGTGCAAGCTGCCATTGGAGGCACTCTTATCGGTATGAACGGCATTGACCCAATTTACGCTGATAAAGTATTAACTATTTCGGTTCTCTCCATACTGATATTCGCGCCTTTGGGGGCTATCTTGATGGATGCTACTTATAAAGCTCTCCTCGTTCCCAAAAATAAAGACAATATTGTCAATCCTCCAACGGCAACCGTTTGATTGAATACATAATGAAAAGGCATCCGTTTTGGATGCCTTTTTTACTAATTGAAACTATTTCTTTCGACTCATCACTCCATCGACAATGACATAGACTTTATCACAATAATCTGTTAGTCGTTCATCGTGAGTTACCATGATGGTCGCTTTCTTTTGCTCTTTGGTTTGTTTAGCGAGAAGTTTGATTACTTCAAAAGCTCTAGTTGTATCTAAAGCAGCGGTTGGCTCATCGGCTAATATGACAACTGGATCATGATATAAGGCTTTGGCGATGGCCACTCTTTGCCTTTCTCCACCCGATAATTCACTGGGATACTTTTTCTGCAATTTCTTAATATCTAGTTTCGCGTATAATTCGTTCAGTCTTTCCTGATTTGATTTATTTCTTTGAATGCGATCATGGAGATACATTTGATCGTTGATCGATAAAAAGGGAATCAAGTTAGCGGCTTGCAGAATGAAACCGATTTTGTCAAAACGGACTTTTGAACGTTCCTTAATCGTTAATTTACTAAACGGTTTTCCGGCGATTAAAACTTGTCCTGTCGTTGGCGTTTGGAGACCACCAAGGATGGTAAGAAAGGTGGACTTTCCCGAGCCAGAAGGGCCAATAATGGCGATGAGTTCTCCTTCTTCAGCTGAGAAGTTGGTTTCTTTTAAAGCGTGAATGACCTCATCCCCTTGAATGAAATCTTTGGTGATATTAATCATCTCAATTAATTTAGACATAAATATTCCTCCTAACCAATCGCTCGAAGCGGATCAATTTTCAATACCGCTTTGACGGAGAATAAGCCACCTAATATAGAGAATAGGAAGAAGGCTGCCGTAATGCCAACATAGAATAATGGATTAATGGCGAAGGGAACAAAACCTCCGAGGAAAAACCCTGTGACTAAGGTTAATATCAATCCGATTACAACCCCAATTCCAGTGATAATAATGGTCTGTGAGACCACTGAATTGCCAATAAAAAGGTTGGAGATCCCTTGGGCCTTCATCACTCCGAACATGCTCGTCTTTTGAATGGTTAAAACATAGATGAAAATACCGAGGACAAAAGCGACGATAACGATGAGAAAACCGATCATAATACTAAAGGTTGCCACCTGAGCGTTATAACCCGGTAAATTGTTAATAAACTGCGAAATAGAGTATATTTGCAGTGTTTCTGCGCTTGTTGAGGCCGCGCCGTTAACAACTACGGCGCTAAAAACTTCAGAAGGTATTGAAGTATAGCGGAGTTCTTTCCAAGTATCTAAATTCGCGTATAAAATAGGGGCAGTTTGATAAGTAGCTTTTTCGGTAAAGGCCACGATTTTCCATTCTAAAGTCGTTCCCGCCACGGTGACGTAATCGTCAATAGCGTAGCCGAGATCTTTTAAAGAACTATCAGCGACTATTTCATTATCTAGCAATCCCACGCTGGGCACTTCTTTAGGGGCGATAAAGGAATCGTCCTCAATACCAAAAACATAGATTTCCTCACGGGTATCTTTGGTATTGGATGTATCAGCGTCTTTAATGACGGCGGGGAATAAACCAAGCTTGGCTTTTTCACCATCTGGAACGTCGATAGAATTGTAATCATCAATATCCATGAATGACATCATGACATTGTTATTTGAGTCGACAGTTAAGACAATTTGATCAGCTTTCCACTTGTTGATTCCATTCGTGTAAGAAGAGGCTAATCCATAAGCTAGAGAAGTCAAAAAATAGACGAGGTAACTAACGAGAACCACGACTGATATAATTAAGCTAAATTTAGCTTTCGAGTGTTTAATCTCTTTCCAAGCAAGGAACATAAGGTTACTCTTTTAATCCTTTCTTAATTTCTAAAGCAATTTCTCGATGTATTTGGCTATCTTTGTCGGTTTGACATTCGGGCCAAATCTTTTGATGACATTGCCTTGACGATCAACGAGAAATTTAGTGAAGTTCCACTTGATTCGAGGAGAAAAAAGACCGCCTTTTATTCTTTTTAAATAAGTAAAAAGAAGATTCTCATCTGGCCCATTGACATTGGTTTTAGCGAAGCGATCGAAAGTTGTAAAATATTTGCTGGTGCAGAATAATTTGATTTCTTCTTCGCTTTCAGGAGCTTGATGCATAAATTGATTGCACGGAAAATCTAATATTTCGAAACCGCGTTCCTGATATGTATCGTAGATTTTTTGTAAAAGCTCATATTGAGGGGTAAAGATGCACTGGGTCGCTGTGTTGACAATCAAAAGCACCTTTCCTCGATATTTCTCTAAGATAACCGCTTTTCCTTGGGTATCCTCAACCGCAATTTGATAAATGTTCATAAATATCACCTTTTAATCAATATACCTTATAAATGAAATGTTAGGGCAACAAATGCTTAACAAAATGCTGATTATTCCTAACATTAAAAAAGCACATGTCTCCATGTGCTTTTAACGAATATAATCCTTAGAAAAGAGTGGATAGGTTCTTTTTGGTGATCATGCTGACTAAGTCAATAATCCAACCAACTAAGAAAAAGCCACCAGTTAGAATATAGAGAATTCCAATTAAGGCCTTTCCACGGACAACACGGATGACACCACCCCAAAGTCCGCCGAGAAAGATGAAGAGTAGGAGATGAACAACATAGCTCAACCCAAATTCATTAATCATAAAAAATTTCCTCCTTGTATGATTTATACTTCTAATTAATAATTTAGCAAAGAATTAGATGGTATGCATTAAAAATACAATTTTGTTTTAGAAATTACGGCTGCATAGCGCCAAACAAGACCAACCAAGCGAGAATTGTTTTCGCAACGAGACTCAAAATAATATAAACATGTTCCCCGTATAGATAGTCTTTCCATTTGCCTACCTTAAGGTATTGAAGAATCATATTGATTGGGAAGGTATTGAAAGCCACGAAATAAGCCCCGACAATAGCCCAAACAAACCATGGGACTTGACTTAAATCAGAGTTGCCAACCATATAAATTATTATGACTACCCAGGGGGCAACGCCTGCAATAGAACCGGAAATAAAGGGACCCCAATTCAATTTTTCGCCTTCTTTGCGTTTAGAAGCTAATTGTTCCATGCCTAGACCAAATAAATTCATCGCGGCGTTAACTACAAATATTAAAATGAGAGAACCGATATCGCGAATACCAAAAAGGGTTGAAATAAGCACGATCATGATTGAGGAGCTAAGAGCGTACTCAAACCAACGGAACTTATTGATTCCTTTGGCAAGGTCCGTGTTATACACATCGTTTGTTTTCTTTGGAATGGAAATCAAAGCGTGTGCAGCAGCAGAAATAAACAAGAAAAGAGCAACAAGGATGCCAAATGGCAAGGTGAAGAGGTCTTTTGTGAGCACTTCGAGAGTCTCGGTCACAGGGTTGTAGGAAATAAAGAGCTGGATGATCATCGGCTGGAATTCACTGATCTTTTGGATGACAGTGGTCGCAAGTATGAGCATGATAATGCCTTGAAGCAAGTGCAATCCGCCCATAATCATATTAAAGCGCCGGAGTTTAAAGAGTTTTTCTTTATCCATAAAATTATTCCTTTCTTTTAATAATTTCTAATTTTAATATAGCAACAAAATAAAAAGCACTGATAATAAAGCGCTCTTATTTCGGTATTTTGAAGATAAAAGGGTGATTTTTACTTTAACAACTAGCTAAGTCTAATTTCTATTCCCAAGACTCCATATTTAAGAATGTCTTCTTTTTTATAATAAGTTAACATATCATCCGGATTTGCTTCTTCGTTTTCTTTATAACCAAGAGAAAATTTGTCGTGATGTTTATATAATTCATCAAAACTATCATAGATATAAAGATTTGTAACTAAAGCAGATAGAAATTCGTTTGTTTCGTTATTAATGAATTCAATATAATCTCCTACTTTAATAAGTTTTCTTTTTTCAGTTAGTAGTCTCATTTCTATGGTTTTATACCCGCTTTTTATCGCCTTAAAGGGTTCGTCGTACAAATTCATTGTATGCTTCATAATCTATTCTTTTTCTATTACAGCCCAATAGCCATATTTTTTGCCATTAATTCTATAAAGTTTTTTTGTCTCTTGAAGCTTTTTCAAAATACTTTTGACCGTCCTTATTGAGACTTTCATTTCTTTGCTTAATTCTTCGGCGGTGATTTTTGGATTAGAGGTAATTAAAGAAATGATAAGATGATTACGATTTTTCGATAAAGGTAAAGTCGCTTGTTTATTTAGGATATGAAGTTCACGATTTAATAAAACGTTATTTTCACCCAGCAAAAGATTCCTTAAGAATTTAATTAAAAAAGAATTATCTTCGAAAATGCCCTTGGATAGATCGTTATAATTAGCTCTCACCAAAGCATTTCGAAAATACAATGATTTTTTCGAAAAAGGATCGTCAGTTAATTCAAATCCTAAAGTCCTCAAGTATTTAATAAAGAACACTGCAGTTGTTCTTGTGTTCCCTTCTTCGAATGCGTGTATTTGCCATAAATTAGCTATAAATTCCGCTAGATGTTCAATTAATTCGTTTTTGTTCAGTTTTGAGTAATTAAATTTTCTTTCAATAGAAAAATCATAAGATAAAGTATTTTCTAATTCGCGATAATCTCCATAAATAACGGAAGCCCCATCTAAAACCCATTCTTTTTTTGAAAAGTTGTATTCTCTAAATTTTCCGGCATTTTCTATTAACCCATCAAAAAGCCTTTTATGAATAGAAAGCAATTGTCCAACAGTAAAAGTGAATGAATCTTCAGAAATTATCTGAGCAATTCTAACGGCGATTTTATCAGCTTCTTCGCTTCTTTCTTCTACATCTGGTTTAGATGAATAGTATGAGGCGATAATTTGATTCAATTCTTCTAAAGTAATTTCACCTTTAATGTAGCGATTTGATTCTTCAAGAAAATATGATGTATTTTTAATTCCATCGACATCTTGAAGACCAATTCCGGTTTCGATAATTTGTTTTTTTGTATATTTCATATGACATTAATATTATAAATATTCTAATCTTAAAGTGCAATCTTAAAGTGCAATCTTAAAGTGCAAATTGCACTAAAGAAAAACAGCGCGATTTTGTGCTGTATCTTATTAACTATGTGTAAAGGAATTAAGATCCAATTATTAAGGTTTCAGGATGAGAAAAATCGAATTTGATATTCTTGTTTGGATTGACCAATAGCCTCATCACTCCTATTTCTTCAGTGCCCATTCTAGTATTAAAATTCAATTTACGATATGGGACAAAACCACACTTTTCTTGAACTCTTTTTGATTGATAATTCTTGTCGTAATGAC
>JAEZSD010000099.1 GCA_023422095.1 Bacillota bacterium | reverse complement strand
AAATGTGTTCTTCTTAATCTTTTTCTTGTTTTCGAAGTTCGTCTTTGTGGGACTGCCATAGCGATATCCTCCCTTATTTAACCTGATTAATTATATTAATACTATAGGGGTTAGTCAAGCCAGTTTTTGACAAGTTCTAAATATTCTCATTTTACTTAGGCAATATCATATCTTTTGCTAATTTAACATAAAGATGTTTGCCAATCATTCCTTCTTTAGAAGGAACTTTAACTTCGATATAATTCGTTGTATGACCAATATTAAAACCTTTTTCAAATCTTTCGACTAAAATTGTGACAAATTTACCAATGAAATTAGATGTATAACTTTCCCATAACTCTTTTGAAAGATTAATGAGTCTATTAGCTCTTTGCTTCTTTATCTCAGGAGTCACTTGATTTGTCATCTTTGACGCGGGTGTTCCTTCGCGAGGAGAAAAGGGAAAGACATGTAGAAGATGAAAACCGCAATCCTTAATAAATTGATAGGTCTGTTCGAATTCTTCATCGGTTTCGCCGGGAAAACCAACAATCACATCAGTAGTGATAGCGATCCCTGGGACCTCTTCTTTAATTCTTTTAATTTTTGCAAGAAAATCATCAGTAGAATATCGTCTCGCCATTCTTTTTAATACTGTAGAAGAACCGCTTTGTAAGGGGATGTGCAAATGTTTGGCTAAGTTATCTTTTTCCTTTAATAGATGAATTAGATGGTCATCAATCTCACTTTCCTCAATCGAAGAGATTCTCAAAGATGAGAGATTGGGTATTTCTAAAAGGTTCTCAACCAATTCTGAGAAGGTGATGTGTTTTAAATCTTGGCCATATCCTCCAACATGGATTCCAGAGAGAATAATTTCTTGATATCCTTGCTTGACTAAATATTCGGCTTCAGAAATAACATGTTCAGGTTTTCGAGAACGGAGCTGACCTCGTCGATATGGAATAATGCAGTAAGTACAAAAATTATTACATCCATCTTCAATTTTTAAATAGGCTCTCGTGTTCTCATAATATGAAGTAATGCCAAATTCTTCGTAAGAAAAATGACGTGTATCGTCATCCAAAAGAACAATATTTTCATGAGTTTTTTGATATTGCTTTATCAGGTCAGGTATCTCATTTCGATGAGAGGCACCAACTAAAATTGTGGGTTGAATATTTTCTAAGATATATTCTTTATTGCCTTGAGCATAACAACCCATAACAATGATAATAGCGTGAGGATAAAGACGTTGAAATTTACGGATATGTTGACGGGATTTTTGATCAGCGGTTGAAGTTACTGAACAGGTATTGATAATAACAACATCGGGCGTAGCTGAATCGTTTTCTTGAAAACCGTCATTTTTGAGCAATGATGCTAATGCCGCACATTCATAACTATTGACTTTGCAGCCTAAAGAAAAAATCTTAAAAATCATGGCATTACAACCTGGATTTTTTATTGATTATTGAAAGCATTTTTGTGGAAATAAAAGCACTTTTAAAGAGGTTTTGCACAAATTCTTCTCGATTATAATTAAAATAAGACTCCACTACTGGTTTAATTCTTTCGAGCATGTGATGGTCGCTAATGCGTTTCATATACTTATCAAATAAAACAATTTTTTCATCAAGGCGACCTTGAGAATTAACAATGTAAATGGTCAGAGTATCATAATGAAAATACGCCACTTCTTTTCCGTTGCTGAAGACCTTTACTAAACGAGTGAAATAGGAATTGAAAAGCTCTGCTCCATAAGTGTCGAATGGATCGACAATGGCGTTTGAATAGTTCTTGATTAATTCAAAGTAAGGAAGAACTAACAACTTCTCCGGCTCTTCAACATAAATAAGGTTAATTGCTCTCGTAAAAAAAGGAATGAATATTTTCTCTTTATTGGAAGTTAAATAAGGAAGTTCCACCAGTCTTTCTTCTAAGGCTTTGCGAAAAATCCTACTATCGGATTTTGAATGGGTAGGTAGATATTTATTAAGATTGATAACTTCCTTCTCAATCGTATCTTTGTTAAGCAAACCGTAGAGAATGCAATTTGCTCTCATAACGCTGAAGTCATCAATATCGCTGTCGTATAAAAAAGAGTATTTAGAAAATTTATTCAAAGACTCACGATTCTCAAGAAAAAAATGATACTCTTCACTTTTTTGAAAAGCTTTTCTTTTTCTTTGATACTTGTCTAATAATGAAAAAATACCCATATTATTTCTCTAGATAATATCCTATCACACTCAATCCGTAAATGGCGGCAGTCTCGCATCTCAATATTCGACCACCCAAAGAGATTGGAGCGAAACCTCGTTTAATTAAAGCGTTGATCTCTTCTTCCGAAAATCCCCCTTCGGGGCCAACGAAGTAAGTAATGGAGGACTTTGATTCAGAAAAGGGAAAAATGTCACCACTTTCAGATAATTTTTCATAGGCTACAAAATTCTGTTTTGATAAAGTGGATGATGGAAGAGCATCAATGTCCACCACTCCATATAAATTTGGAATGACGAGGCGATGAGCTTGCTCGCTGGCTTCTTTTAATATTTTAAGGTATCTTTCTTTCTTCTTTTCAAAAGAGGGCTGATCAATTTTAACCACGCAATAACGGGTGTTAACTAAATAGATATTTTTAACACCTAATTCAGTCGCTTTTTGTAAAACAAGTTCAATTTTATCTCCCTTAGCGAGAGGGAAAATTAAGGTTACATCAAAAGGCAATTCAGATTTTTGTTCGATTGAATCAAAAATTTTAATCGATAATGGTGATAGGTTTTCTACTCTTGCGTGAAAGAGTTTTTGAGAAGTCACTACTTCGATTTGGTCACCGATACGGGCTCTCATAACATGCAAAAGATGATGAACATCACCTTCATCTAGATTTACGTATTCGCCTTCAAGGTTCGCAAAATAACGCTGCATTAACGGACAAATTCTCCGTTTCCATCCTTAAGATTATCAGTCCTGAAATAAACAAAACCGACAATAATATTAATTAAATATGCCAAGCCAAATCCAATCAGGATTCCCCAATATGATAAAGGCGAAGCGAAAAATAAAAATGCCGAAGCTCCACCAATTGATAGGCAATTAAGTAAGAGCCAAAGCAAACCTAGTTTCTTAAACTTTAGATAGAAAAAGGGAACTCCAGTAAAGCCTAAAAAACAGAATAGGGTGAGAAGTATTTTTTTATAGCGAGGTTTAGCATTAGAAAATTCAGGGCGAGAGACATCAATTTCAGAAGTCACTTCGATTGTTTCGCTATTTACATTTTCAAGGGGAAGTTTAACCCCGCAAATTGGGCAAATATCTTTATCGAATTTAGAAATTCGGGATTTGCAATTACGACAAACTGGCATATTATCACCTCACTACAATACTAACACATGATCTTTTGCACTTAATCAGTTAATTTTAATTAATTAATAGATGTTTATTCTATGCAAAAATGATAATATCACAATATGAAAAAATTACTTAACAAATTTAAATCAAATTTGCGTGCTAACATCCTTATTCTCATAATTGGATTCGTTCTCGGTGTCGCTTTCTTCTTTCTTTATATTTATGTCATCGAAAAGGGCCCTAATGCTCGTTTAATGTCAGATGCTAGTTTCATTCTGACTGCCATTTATTTAGCCACAGCCGGTTTAATGTGGGTCGCACATCTGGGCTTTTTTGATACTTTCGCTTATGGCTTTATTTCAATGGGGAATATCTTCTTCCGTCCCTTAAAAGTCGAAAAGAAATATCAAGATCTCATCGACTACAAAGGACAAAAATATCAGAAAAGGAAGA
>JAEZSD010000069.1 GCA_023422095.1 Bacillota bacterium | reverse complement strand
TCTTCAGCAGTTACCTTTATTTAGAAATGTCTAACTACTATGAAGAAAAAGGACTAAAAGGCTTCGGCCATTATTTCCTAGTTCAAGCCCAAGAAGAAAGAGATCATGCACTTTACTTCAGGGACTATTTGCTTCATAGAAACGCCAGAGTTGTCTCCTTGAAGATTGATGCTCCTTTTGGAGATTATAAAGATTTGAGAGAACCTCTCGTTGTGCAAATAAAACACGAGCAAGAAGTGACCAAATCAATCGAAAACATCCTCGAAACTGCAATCAAGGAAAAAGATTACGGCACTCAAGAATTCTTACAATGGTTTATTAAAGAACAAGTTGAAGAAGAGAGCAATGCTGAAAATCTCTTGGCTGAATTTGATTTCCTTGCGGATGATAAGGCTGCATTAATTGGTTATGATGGTCATCTCCATGGACGCGCCTATCATAAATCAACTCCAGATTTAGACTAGTCTTTAAACCATTATCAAATGGACCACGATTCTTTCGTGGTTTTTTTAAATCTTTAGTGGATAGATTTCTTTCGATTGCAGAAATGTTATCGAAATTTGACCTCATCATCAACTCGTGATACTATCCTAGTATAATCTAAAGAGGTATTAATTATGGGAAACAAAAGTATGCTTTGGTTTTGGCTCGTTGGAGCTGGCGCAATTGTCGTTGATTTTATCGGCTTTATTGTCGTGTTTGTAGCCGTCCTTACGGCTGTGCAATCTGGTGTGACCAACCCATATGCTATTTTGTATGGAAGTATGTTTATATGGACAGTTGTAATTGGCATACTTTCCACTGTTCAGTTAATAATGGGTATTATTCATTTGGTTTTCTATTCAAAAAACGAATTCGCGAGCGATTCGAAAGTTGGACATTCTTTATACCAACTCTTTTTCGGACTAGGTATTATTGGTTTAATAATCGTTCTAGTCATAAATCAGTAAAATTCATTTAAGCAAATGCGCAAAAGTTGTTTTTATTAAGAAAAAGACTCATTTTTTGAGTCTTAATTCTTTTAATTTATTAATCGAAATCTGCCATTTAGGCAAATCGTTTTTTTCTCATTTGGTGGATCTGACCGGGATCGAACCGGCTACCTCCTCGTTGCGAACGAGGCGCTCTCCCAGATGAGCTACAGACCCATTTTTGACCGGCCCGATTATTTTACTTTCTTTTAATGACCTTTTCAATACTTTGGTTGATGCTTTTTAATCATTGAAAACACTGATATCTATTTCCATCTCTTCCTTTGTTCCACCAGCGTGATGGCCTTTATGCGCAACAAACTTTTCAGGACTTATTTCATTTGATGCGTAGAGGCAATAAACACCTTTGGCAATCGCGATGAAGTCGCCAATAAAATTATAGGAGGCTGGGTGAGGTTGGCCTTTGCCAAAGAGTTCGTCTTTAAATACTGACTCCCTATTAATTAATTCAAAATGTTCCCCATAGTATTTGTTGAACAAGGAAGCAAATTCATCTTTCTTATTTGGCTTAACAAAGAAATTAACAACTCGCTTTTCGAAAGATAGGGGAAGATATAATAAATTCTGTAGATCCTTATGCTCACAAATATCAAGATATTTGACATCAATTAAACCATGATCAGCAAAAGTAAAGAATATGGTATCTGAATTATTTTTCACTATTTTTTTAACAAATCTTTGGATCTTTTTAATAACAAAATGGACCATAAAGTGGTCGACACCATAATGATGAATATAACCATCAGGAAGGGTCCAATAAAAATACACAAAAACTTTTTCGCTTTCCTTTAAAGCTTCGTTAATTATTTTTCGAGATTTTACGAGATTTGTTGCATTGCTATTCGATCTTACTTTTTGCGGAAAAATATCAAATACATTAACTGAAGAATTGGCCTTTTTTATTTGTTGGAATATGTTTTCATAAGGGCACTTTTCAGCAATGATTAGATTATCTTTATCCCTAACAAGTGATCCGTCGCTACTTCTTGTATTTCTAAAAACCTCAATATCGCATTTAAATTCTTCAAAATATTGACTCCATGATAGCCAGCCAGTCTCGATAGGAAACTTTCCTGATAAAAACCCATTCGTTGAAGCAACTGTTGTCGGAGGAAAAGTAGCATCTATTGTTGTTAAATAATGTGAACGAATAACACCTTTTGTTTTTAAGTGTTTATCGATAATATACTTGCCAAGTCCATCAAAAAGCATGACAACAACTTTGTTGTGCCCTTGGAGTTTTTGGTCAATTTCAGGAATTGTTTCGTGCCAAGTGGGGGCAGAAAAGTGTTTCAATAAGGAGTTAGAAAAGTTGACGATTGTATGATTATTTTTCAGTTCCATTTTTATCATCCGTTAATTCAACATAAGATTCATTTTGTGTGTCTTCGATTTCGCCAAGTTTACTGTTTCCTCTAATGGCTTCGAATTTGTTATTAATCTTGTTCACACGCGTATCTAATTGCTCTCTTGATTTTGTCGTTTTTTCTAAGCTATCAGAGAATTTGTCCCATTCACGGGCAAACATTTCAAAGTCTTTACTTAAACGTCTGAGCTGACGATTAATTTCTTCAACATTCTTTGCTCTCTCCACCTGAATTTTAACCATATTTATGGTCACAAGTATGGCGGGTAGTGTGCTTGGAGAGGTTAAAACAACTTTTTTATCTCGAGCATAATCTATAACATCACGGCAATTGTGATGAATAAACGCAAAAACTCCATCATTAGGAATGAACATTAAAGCCTCAGGAGCAGTTTTTCCTTCAACAATATATTTGTCCTTAATGGCAGTAATGTGCTTCTTTACAGCATTAGCAAAATCTTTTGTTAGGCTTGTTTTTTCTTCTTCAGATTGAGCATCAAACATACGAGCGTAATCTTTGAATGGGAATTTTGAGTCAATGCAAATCATATGATTGGGTTCGGGCATGAAAACGACCGCATCAGCACGCACATCATCGCCGTCCTTTACCTTTTTCAATGTGTATTGTTCTTGGTAACAGCCCTCCGTATCGCCAAAAACATTATGGAGAACCATACTCAATTGATATTCGCCATATTGGCCTCGCGATTGATTGCCCTCTAGAACTTGTTTTAAAGAAACAACATCTTTTGATAAGTTTTCAATGTTCTTTTGCGCCGCATCAATGGCTTGGAGTCTCTCTCTGACTTGTGCCATGGATTCATTAGTAGTCTTGAATCCCTCAGACAATTTATCATCAACTTTTTTATTTATAAGGGCTATTTTCTCTTCCATCTGTCTATTGAGTGCGTCAAAGCGGGTATTAAGAGACTCAGAAATGGATTTTTGAAAGCGTTCCAACTTCTCATTGTTAACTTCGCTGTTTTTAATGGTTTGTTCGCTCACTTTGCCCATTTCTTTAACAACCGATAGTTCAATATCTCCTTTAATTTGAGAACTGAGTAAATCAATTTGCTTTTCAAGAGCTCCAATTTCTTTTAAATCAATTTTTGTTTCGATTGGTTGGGGTTTTCTTTTTACAATGACAAAAAGCAAAACAATAACCACCACCAAAGACAATGAAGACAAAATAATTGTTGCGATTTCCATATCTTTCTAAACTCCTTATAACCTCAAATTATCATATAAATGATACCACATTATTAATTGATAATAGAAATATTGGTTTTCCTTAATGAAAAAAGGCAGTGCTTTCTTATAGAATGTAGATACAGTATGACATTAGAACAAAGAAACATTATTGTAATCGATTTAAAGGCGTTTTATTCCTTTGTCGAATGTGTTGATCGCGGATTAGATCCTTGGTCTACTCCTTTAGTGGTCGCAGACAAAGAACGAGGGAAAAACACGATTGTTTTATCCGTCTCCCCATTTCTAAAATCTCAAGGAATACCTTCAAGACTAAGAGTTAAAGAACTTCCCGATAAATTTGACTATATATATGCCAAACCACGAATGGAAAGATACATTGAGATGTCTACCAAGGTAATCGATATATTTTTGGATTTTGTCAGCAAAGATGATATTCATGTTTATTCAATTGACGAGGCGTTTTTAGACATAAGTAGCTATTTAAACTATTACCAAAAATCAGCCATCGAGCTTACCGAAATGATTTTACGTACTATTAAAGAAAAAACCGGTTTAGGTGCAACCGCCGGCATTGGAGATAACTTTTTTTTAGCTAAAGTCGCCCTTGACATTTTTGCAAAAAAAGAGAAAAACGGCGTTGCAATCATAAGACAAAAAGATGTAAAAACTAAACTTTGGAAAGTTGCTCCTTTAAGCAAAATATGGGGTATTGGGGCTCGAACTGAAGAGAAATTGAATAAATTTGGTATTTTTTCAGTGAAAGATCTCGCTTTATCGTCGCTACAATTTTTGATGAATAATTTTGGAGTCATGGGTGAACAATTGCATAATCACGCTAACGGAATAGATGAGTCAGATATTCATGAAAAATATATTCCAGAATCAACCAGTTTAACTATCGGACAAGTGTTATTTAAGGATTTCAACAAATCGAATATTACAACCATTATTCGCGAAATGTGCGATGACCTTTCCGAGAGACTAAGAAAAGAAAATAAAAAGGCTGCTCGCGTTTCGCTTTATATCGGATATTCAAAAGAACAGGGCGGTTTTTCTCGCCAAGCGACACTTCTAAACGCAACCGACGAAACACCAAAGTTATATGAGGCGCTTTTAGAGATTTTTAGTAACCATATACAAGATAGACCTATTCGCAATGTCGGTATGAGTTTTTCTTCGCTTACAAATTCGGAACATCAGCAATTAAATATATTTGAAGATCAACACAAACAAATAAAAAGCAGGGAATTATTATTCGCCATCGACGCCATACATCAGAAATATGGTAAGAATGTTTTATTGAGGGCGTCTGCATTAACTGAAGATAGCACAGCTAAAGAAAGACATGAGCAGATTGGAGGTCACCATCGATGAGTGATAGAGGAATGAAAAAATGGCTGGCGTACCGCTCTTTAGTGGAACAAACTCCATCCATCGAAAATAATTATGCCGAAAGAGAAAAAGTGGAAAAACCTCTAATCTCGCAAGACGAAGCAGAGAACATTAATAATATTCTCACTAATTATCAGGGAGAAGCTTTGATTGTTTTGTTTTACCGCAACGCCAAAGTATGTGAAGAAGAGATAGTTATTAAAAAAATTGATTCATATGAAAGAAAACTCGTCACATCGAGTAGACG
>JAEZSD010000113.1 GCA_023422095.1 Bacillota bacterium | reverse complement strand
TTTCCTAATCAATATAACATAGTTATTTTAGAAGAAAAATAACAACTTAATTGTTTAGATGAGATGATATTTTTTTAAAGCTTGATAGACACCATGTTCACCAATGTTGGAAGTGCAATAGGTGGCGGATTCTTTGGCTTTAGGTTTTCCATTGCCCATCGCAACTGAAATACCAGTGCTTAAAAACATGGGAATATCTCCGTGGTCATCACCAAAAGACATCGCTTGTTCGGCTGGTATATTTAAATGTTTTAATACCTTTTTAATAGCTAGACCTTTATCGTTTTGGTGGTAGCAGAGATCAACTCCATAATCATCAAATCGAACATAGCGAATTTGAGAAGGGTATTCCTTCATCAATTTTTCATCATGTTTCTCGGGAGCGAAAAGGAGAATGGATGTCACATCATCATTATGGTAGCGTATGATAGTTGGCACGGTTTCTGAATAGGAAGAGAAATACTTTTTCACCCAGGTATTTGGTTTGCTGGTGAAGTATCGTTCTTTATCGGTGGCTAGCTCCAAGACAAGGCGATGTCGATGAGATATTTTTTCAATCTCTCGAACAATATCAGAAGGGATGATGTTAGCGAAGAGTAGTTCATCTTTGATGAACGCCACTCCTCCGTTCGTGCATATTACTCCGTCAGGGTTGAATATCGAAAAGATACCCGTATGAACAATAGAATCATAGGGACGGGCAGTGCATAAATACACAAGGATGCCATTTTTTTGAGCTATTTTAAGACCATCAAGACTCGGGTAATCCCAGTCGTGAAGATGATGGTCTAAAATCGTCCAGTCAATATCAACAAATATAATTTTGATGGGTTGAGAAGCCATGTTTTTATCTTAGCATAATGACAGTAGTCAATGCCATTTGTTGAAGATAAATTTACTAATATCTTTCAATGAATTAGAATAAGCATAGGAAAAAAACAATATGAAAAAATTAACCACTTCTATTTTGCTGTCAATCGTTGCCTTATCAATTAGTGGCTGCGACGCTAATCTTCCCGAGGATGAAGAAGAAATAATTCCTGAATTGATTAGTAGCGAAGAATACAAAACTTTTTGGAACCCTGCCACTACTCTTGAATTTGATATTTCAATGTCGCCAAACGCGGCCGCCTTTATGAATGATCATCAATCAAATAAAGATGATTCTTACTATTTTGATTATTATGTTCCCTGCACATTAAACTATTCAATCAATGGAATAGAAGAAACCATGGAAGAAGTCGGCATTCGTGTCAAAGGAAACTGGTCCCGCAATCCATTCCTTTTCGAAGGTCAATTTGACCCCACTTCAAAAGCTCATTTTAAATTATCTTTTGGCGAGACTTTTGATGGCGATGAATATGACACAATTGATGATTTAAAAGAATTCAAAAAAGTCTGGAGCGATGAAGCCGAAAGAGACATCCGTAAAGACCGAACATTGTTCGACATGGAAAAAGTTGATATGAAATGGAATCGCAATAGCGATGAAACCAAAGTAAAGCAAAGCTATATGCTAAAGACTTTTCGCGACAATGGTGTGATTGCTGGTCACACTACTTTAGCGGACACCACTCTCATGGTAGAAGATGGCTATGTTTTAGAAGATACTTATGAAATTTTGGAAGTTGTCGATAGCGTACTAATGAAGAGATATTTTGACGAAGAACACGCAGATGGGGATTTATACAAATGTACCTATCAAAACGCTCCCGCTAACTTTGCCTCTTATTATACGGTTGGTAACCAAATCGGTATTGAAGATAACGTAAATGGTTATCATCCAGCTTACGACCTTAAGACCAACAAAAAGAAAAGTTCGAGTCACACTAATTTGCTCAATCTATTCGCGGCAATAAATGATAAAACAAGCACAGCCGAAGACTTTAAAGAGAATATCGAAACTTTTATCGATATGGATTCATTTCTCATGTACGAAGCCATCGCTTTCCTTTGTGGTAACTTCGATGATTTTAGAAACAACGCGAACAATTATTATGTCTATATCTCATCAATTGATAATATTGCTTATTTTATTCCTTATGATTTCGATAGAGGCTTAGGTACTGGAGTAATGGATTTTCAAAATTACATGACCGATTTCTCGGCTGAAAGCACTAAGATGCAAGTATCCGGCAACACATGGCAGACCTGTAATCTCTTTTGGCGAACGATTTGTCAATCTAGCGATTCAGCTTCCTCTCACAGGAATGTTGCTCGTGTTGAAGAATATCGCGCTCAATATCAATCGAATATAGAGACATTATTAAACGATGGCATCGTTTCAAACACTACATTTACAGACTATGTCAATAGTTTTCCGGTTTCTTATCGTGGTAATCCTGATGGAGCAGGGCTAAATAATCTCTCCTTTAGTGATTATCTTCAATTGAAAATAGCTGCAATTAAAACACATAATTCATCTTATAATATTGAAGTATAAAATTACTTAAATTGATTTAATAAAGGCTCGTTTTTGAGCCTTTTTTTAGTTAACCAAAGATCGATTGGCTTTTCGAAATGAATACAATCTATATGAGACGCATTTAGAGATGATAGATTTGTGTCTCGAATAATACTGCTATTAGCCTAAAAAATTAAAGGTGGTACACCCTTTCGGATATACCACCATAGATTTAAGACTTTTTATTGACCTTGTCTTTTGAATTATAAAAATTATGAATGAATAGATTTTTTGCTAAATCTAAACAGCATGATACCTGCTAAAGTCGCAAAGCTTAGAACACTAATAGCAATGATCATGGGGGTACCATTATTTAGGGTTTCTACTGCAAAATTGGAATTCAATGGTGTAGAAATATTATAGAATGACCTCAAATATTCAAGAGTCTGTGACCCCGTTCTGGCTGGAGTTCCAAATGATAATGCATCAAATTGATTTTGTTCGAAACTCGACATGGCATTGTAAGCATCAACGGCTGCTTCCGCAGCGCTTTGGCTACAAGCCTCGGCAGAGGTATCGATTGTGGCGGCAAAAGCGGCAACAACTGTGGTCGTATCGGGAGTAAATGCCACAAAGCTTCCAGGAGTAGTAGCGCCACCCCATGCAATCGGACCTGTTAAATCAAAATATTTGCCAACGCTATCTGCATAAGAAAGATCTGCTGTTTTAGCTCCCCAATCCGATATTGGATCGGACCCACTTACACGGACGAACATGTAAGTCGTCACATCAGAAGGTAAATCAAAATAGACTAATGAATTGGCTGCGTCCCAATTTACGCGAACTCCCGGAAAAGTAGTGCCTTGGGAACCGCCCCAATAATGAATAGCGGTACCCGCGCCGTCAGCATCCCAAGTCGAAGTAATGGAATTTTGCATCCAAACTCTTTTCGTTTCTACTGTCGCCGCATTAGCGTCCGAAATTTGGCGAGTCGAGGATACAAAAACCCCAACTCCAATAACAAGCGCAAGAGGAGCTATACTGAAGATTAGACCTAATGCTTTTAACTTTTTGTCCATAAGTTTTCTCCTTAAGTTATTTTCAATAGAGTAATCAATTTTTGAAAAACAATAAAGTATTTTTTATTTAATTGCCTATTTTGGATTTTAATTGACTAAATCATCTCTCGATTCGACCATACTCCCGTTGATTTATTGAGGGTGGTTTCATCTCCCCACGAAGTAACGGTAAATAAATCTGCTCCAAAAGTTAAATCAATGGTCTGATTCCATATGCTGCTGGGCACAAGCCAAGATGCTTCAGTCGCTGTATTAGAAAAGCGCACAAATATGATATTAATGTATTTTTCAGTATCCATTTCAGCAGAATAATAGGTCTCGTCCGCTGATAGGACATACCAGATGTTTTCGGTGCCGTCGCCATTCCAACAATATGCAGCAAACCAAGCACCGTCAGCGTTCCATATGCCTGGAGCAAGAGAAATTAATGAACCAATTGGTTCTTCTCCATCACCATTGTTGTCACCGGTATCTTCTGGTTTTTTCCCACAACTTGATAACGAAAAGAATAAGGTTGGAATTAATAATAGAAGTAATTTTTTGTTCATTTTTTAACCTCAATAATTATATATTTGACCAAACTCCATCGCTTTCATTCCATCCAGTAATGGTGTAACAATTGCCTTCAAATGTTAAATCTTCGGTCTGATTCCAAATATTAGTTAAAGAGTCTGTCCAACTTGTTTCAGTAGCAACATTGGCAAATCTCACAAAGATAACATTTGTGTATGTATCAGTATCAATATCAGCGGCATAGTAGGAGCTGTCAGCATTTAATGTATACCAAGTGTTTTCATCGTTAGAATTCCAACAGTAGGCACCAAACCAAGCACCTGTTTGCTCCCATAAACTTGAACCCCCAGCATTTAAAAAAATGCGAGTCAGTTGGGTTTCTCCCGTGACAGTAAGACCGGTAACAGTAATGGTTTTGGTAACCCCACCAAAAGAATAGCTTCCTTCTACAAATGTCATTCCAGGAGTTAATGATTCCCAAATAACACTGCCAGTGACATTTGAAGTAGAATCATCACTAAATGTTGCAGTCACAGTAAGACCAGTTGGATCAAAAGTGCTCTCACCATTATTTAAATCATAAGTTAACTTTGTAGCGGTTCCACTATATGACAAAGATTTCAAAGAAATATCTGAAATTGTGTAATTTGCATAGAGAATTGCACCGTTTTCATTAGGAACTTTATCATATTTGGTTGGTGCGCCAAGACCATCATAACGAACCCAAGACGAGAATCTCCCTTGTGAACTAGCAATAGCTGTAACTTCTGATGCATCGGGTAAATCGCTACCAACTGTAGCATCAAACTTAACGGAGTTTTCAATGAATAATTGGGGATAGTCCTGGCCTTCTTGGCCTTGATATAAACCAATTGGAGAAAGAACTAAATAAGTAGAAACCATATCTCCAGAAGCTCTATTTTCGTCAATCGCTCTATTAGAAGCAATTCCGGTTAGGCAGATAAGTGAAAGTCCAATGATTATTGATGTGAATTTAAAATTTTTCATACTAATCATCCTCCCTTATTTGCTATAAACAAGAACGCTATAGGCACGATTAATATCTATGTTACTATTCGCTTCTATGTTCTTAAATATTGAATAACCATTTAACAGGTCGCTAGATATGGTGTAACTATCACTTGAAAATCCTGTATTAATGAATATACGATAGTTAGTTCCAACGCCGGTTATATCCATAATTAAAACATTCTGACTGCTATAAGCATGGAAGGAACATTTTGCGTTTTTTGGATATTCTTTTTTAACCTCAATTAATTTTTTATAAAAACTCAACATCGAATTGGCGTTATCTTGTTGGTCTTCCGCTGATTGAAGGGTTTTGTTGTAGTTATCTAATTCAATTTGGTATTGACCAGTTTTGTAATTAGATTGCTTGTTCGTGTCTTTCCACAAGAAAGGCTGACGATACCAGATGTCCTGATTATTTTCGTTTCCATATTTTGAAACATGTGTGTTTGTGTTAGATGACATTCCTAACTCATCGCCATAATAAATCCATGAGACGCCAGGGGTGAGCATAGTCACTGCAGCATGAACTTTTGCTCTACCAACTTGAACTGTGCCACCAGTTACATTGTCTAGAGGTGCTGTATTAGTGAGGCTTACAAAGCTCCCGTTAACTTGATTAATCGCTCGCATAACATCATGATTAGAGGTGAAAGCTCCATTGATGAAGTCGCCTCGCTTTCCGCCTGGAACACTTATTCCTGTATCTCCTAGAACTTGATTTTCTGAACTGGCAAATGGAACAAATGTTTCACCCGCTTGAGTCAATGCATATTGAGAAGCTCCACTACCAGAAGAATTAGATGGGTTGGCATATAAAAATTGAGAAATATGATAATAAGCCGAGAAATCAAATTGACTATCAAGAGCTTGATAATAAGGGGCAATTCTAGTTCCCCATCCATCGAAGTTTTCACCAACTAAGAAACATTCAGGGAAGATAGTTTTCAATTCATTTGCGAATTCTTTCCACCAAATAAGATTCTTCGTTAAATCGCTAGAATAATCGAAACTCCTTGTGACATTGGTGCCTTTTTCATCATCATAAGATGTCTTACTGCCGACATCGGGAATGATAATGTCAC
>JAEZSD010000092.1 GCA_023422095.1 Bacillota bacterium | reverse complement strand
GATCTTTAAAGTAATCGCGAAGAGCTTGACGATAAGCCACACGACTATTTTCATCACCTAAATTATTTATTTTTATTGTGACATTCTCTAAACCGAGGCTCGTCAAAATCGTGTAAGCCAATAGAATAACTTCCAAATCACAGAGAGGAGAATTATTGCCCACCGCTTCGACACCGAATTGGTTGAATTGACGATAACGACCTAGTTGAGGTCTCTCATAGCGAAAAACTGGTCCATCATAATAAACTTTCAGAGGTAACTCGTTGGTAATCAATAATTTGTTTTGGACCATTAAGCGAATGATTCCCGCGGTAAATTCAGGGCGAAGAGTTAGACTGCGGTTGCCCTTATCAAGAAAGGTATACATTTCTTTTCTGACAACATCGCTGCTTTCTCCGACCCCTCGGACAAATACTTCGCTATGTTCAATGACAGGAGGTCTGACCTCCATAAAAGCAAATAGTTCAGCGATGTTTTTCATAATCGCTTCGACTTGAGAATAAGCTGAGGCTTCACCCCCGAAAATGTCGTGGGTGCCTTTGACATTGTTAATTTCCATATTTTTCCTTTCTCTTAATGAATCATCCTCGTGACACTATAGACACCAGGAATATTTTGAATGATATTAAAAATATCATTTAATCTCTTAGCATCACTCACCATTAAAGTGGCAGTGATTGTCGCCGAGAAATTGGCGTTGTTGGTCGAAGCGTGAACGGAGGAAGGAGCGACCTTGGCAATTGATAAAGTGGATAAGACATCAACTAATAGATTTGGTCGATTGCTTGCTTCGATAAACACATCGACAGGATAAGTTGATGTTTCAATATCGCTACGCCAGTAAACATTGATTAAGCGCTCCTCTTCTTTAGCGACATTTGGGCACGTTTTTCGATGAACGCTAATTCCTTTACCTTTGGTAATATATCCGACGATTTCATCTCCAGGAATAGGAGTGCAGCAATTAGCTAAAGAGATGGCTAATCGACTTCCACCACCTCGGCAATAAACTGGACAGTTCGATGTGACAACCTTTGCTTTTGCTCCCGGCAAATTAATCTCAACTTGTTTCTTCACTTTCAAGAAGTCAAGGATAGCGGAAGGAACGGGTTTTCGCCCGGCTATTCCAACGAAGAGATCATCAACATTGTTGAAATGGAAATAAGATAGTACTTTTGGATTATCAAGATATTCCATCATCTCTGGTTCATTTATGCCTCGATCTTTGAAAGAATCAAGACACGATTGACGACCTTTCGATATTTTTTCACTGCGCAAGACATCGGCGTTTTTCTTGATAATAGATTTGCGAATGCAGTTCTTAGCCTGAGCGGAACGAACAAAGTTCAACCATCCTTCGCTTGGACCAGGAGAATTCTTGGAGGTTTTAATTTCCACCATGTCACCAGTTTTCAAAATAGTGTTCAGTGGCACCATCACGCCATTAACAATGGCTCCCGTGGTATTGTCACCCACTTTAGTATGAATGCGATAAGCAAAATCGACTGGGGTGCTACCACTAGGTAATTCAATAACCTTACCCTTAGGGGTAAATACATAAACGTTAGCTTCAAATATGTCTTTACTTAGATTATTTAAGTAGTCGCTCTCGTTTGATTCAACACTGTCATTGGTTGCCGAGACGAAGTCGCGGAACCAGTGGAGCTTGTCTTCAATTTCTTGTTGTTCACGTCGTGAACTATAACCACTATTTTCTTTATATGCCCAGTGAGCGGCAACGCCAGTTTCTGCGATGCTGTCCATCTCTTTAGTGCGAATTTGGATTTCGTAGAAATTACCATTTCCTGAAACGATAGTTGTATGAAGAGATTGGTACATGTTTGGCTTGGGCATGGCGATGTAATCTTTAAATCGACCGGGAACTGGTTTGTATGTCTTATGGATTAAGCCGAGAATCTCATAACATTTCATCTCGGTATCAGTAATTATTCTCAAAGCAAGAATATCGTAAATTTCATCGAAAGGATGGCCTTTGATGTACATCTTGGTGTAAATCGAGTAAATGGATTTGACACGAGCTGAAATATCGAAAGCAATATTGTTTTCGAAAAGGATATCAGCGATACGTTTACGAATCGCATCTAAAGATTTACCCATTGTTTTGGCTTTATTTGAGAGAAGCTTTTTGATCTCATAATATTTTTCAGGTTCCAAATACTTAAGACATAAGTCTTCCATTTCGGACTTCACGACATCAAGACCAAGTCGATGAGCGATAGGCACAAAAACATCGATGGTTTCTTGAGATATAGCGATTTGACGTTCAGAAGATAAGGCTTCAAGAGTTCTTAAATTATGAAGGCGATCACACAATTTGATAATAATAACGCGAATATCTTTCGCCATGCCGATGAGAATTTTGCGATGATCTTCAGCTTCAAATTCCTCGCTGCTAATCTTGGATAGTTTTAAACGTTGGATTTTAGTTAAGGCGTCGACAATTTTGGCAACTTCGCTTCCCCATCTTTTTTCAATTTCAGCGATTGTCACATTGGTGTCTTCGACAACATCGTGTAAAAACGCCGAGATAATCGTTGCAGGACCACCTTGCAAAGAAGCAACAACATAAGCAACTTCAACTAAGTGATGGTAGTATGGCTCACCACTTTTGCGGAGTTGTCCTTGATGCTTTTCGACAATAAAATCATAGGCCGCACGAATCTGCTTCCGATCTTCCTCTGAAGAAATATAATTTTGGTAAATGGCCTCAACATCTTCGAAAGTGTGGAGAGGATATCCGCCGTTGACAAGTATGTTTTTCTTTTGTTCCATAAACTTATAAGATAATGATAAAGGTTTTTCTTTATTTTTTAAAGAAATATGATGCTTTAAGCTTTTAAAAAAAGACGTTTTGACGTCTTTTAGTTATCAGCGAACTGAAGTTTATATAATTTGTAGTAATGGCCTTTTTCTTTAAGGAGAGACTGGTGATTACCCTTTTCGATAATTTCACCATGTTGTAAGACGATGATTTGATCGGCCTTTTGGATGGTTGATAATCGGTGAGCAACAATGAGCATCGTACCAATGTTTTTCATTTTCTCAAGGGATTCTTGAATCAATACTTCGGTTTCAGTGTCGATGTTAGCAGTCGCTTCATCCAAAACTAAAACTTGTGGTTCACTCAAAACGGTTCTAGCAAATGAGATGAGTTGTCGTTGGCCTTGAGAGAAGTTTTCGCCACGTTCAATAACCATTTCGTTCAAACCTTTTTCGCTTTTGTTAATAAAGCTGTCGGCGTTGACATATTTGCAAGCTTGCATGACTTGTTCATCAGTGTACGAATCATCATGTAGGGTAATGTTATCACGCATCGTTCCCGAGAAGAGGAAAACGTCTTGAAGCATTTGCCCAATCTTTCTTCGCAGCGACTTAATCTTGATGTGTTTGATATCAATACCGTCGATGAGAATTTGACCTTTTTGGATTTCAAAATTACGGACAATTAAGCCGAGAATAGTTGTTTTTCCCGCTCCGGTCGCTCCGACAAAAGCGACCGTTTGTTTTGGCTCAATGACAAATGAAACATTTTTGAGGATCCAATTCTCTTTTTCATAAGCAAACCAAACATTACGGAATTCAATTTTGCCTTCAAAGTTATCTACTTCAATGGCGTCAGGTTCATCGAGAACTTCTGGCTTAATATCTAATAAGTTAAATAATCTTTCTGAAGCAGAGTTGGCTTTTTGGATTGCATTGAGTTGATCAGCAATAGCCTGAACTGGGTTAAAGAAACGGCTGACATAGAGATAGAACTCGACTGCAACAGCCGCTGTCATCGCGGAATTCATACCAACAATAAAGGTCGTAACAATGGCTCCATAGTACAATAAGGTAAGAAGTGGACGATATGTGCCAAAGGCAAGGATTACTTGATAACGAGTTTTGCGAAGATTTTCATTCTTTACTAGAAATTCAGTTTCTTTGCGTTTCTGCTGATTGAAGATTTGAGTAATTTTCATACCCGATAAGTTCTCATTTACGAAAGCATTCATTTCCGAAACGTATTGTCGCTCTTTTTTAAAGACGCGGTAGATAACAAGACGGAAGACATAAGAAATAAGGAATACCGCGCATAAGAAGCCTAATTGAATTAAAGCTAAGTACCAAGAAACGATGAGCATCATGACGAAAACCGCGACAACCATCAAAATATTTTTTACCAAATTCACCAATACATTAGTAAACAAATCAGACATTGAAGTCGTGTAATTAGTGACACGAGTAACAAGTGAACCTACTGGCATCTCATTGAGTTGATTTTGCGACATGCTCTCGATGTGTTCAAAAACTTCCATGCGGAGATTGTAAATGATCTTTTGCCCAGATTTCTGTAGAACAATTCCTTGTACATAATAGAATAAATATGAGATGATACTTAGACCAAAATATCCCATGGCAACCCAAATAATGTAGTGTAGAGAAGGAATGCCAGTTTCAACATCGAGTTGATCGACAATCATGCCAATAAATTGTGGCATGGCGGCTTCAATTCCAACATTGACAAGAATTAGAAATAAGGCGAAGACAAATGACCAAATTTCTGGTTTGATGTAATACCAAATTCGTTTAAAAAGAATTTTTAAAGGTATCTTTTTGTCACCTTTGAGAGACTCATTTTTTTCAAAATCGGACATCTTATTGGCCTCCTTCCTCTTCTTTTTCGAGTTCTTGTAAATGAACCATTCTTTTATAGAATGGCGAAATTTTCATTAGGTTTGCATGTGTGTCAAAAGCTTCAAGCTTGCCCTCATCTAAAACGATGATACGATCAAGATGCGAAACTGTGGAAATGCGAGAAGCAATGACAATTGTGGTCATTTCTTTTCTCTCATCAGTTAAATTGTGGAGAATCTTCTCTTCGGTTTTAACATCGACGGCAGAAACAGAATCATCCAAAATCAAAATTGGGGCATTCTTTGCGAAGGCTCTTGCAATGGAAATACGTTGTTTTTGTCCGCCTGATAAAGTGACGCCTCTTTCACCACTGATGGTTTTATAGCCGTGTTCAAATTTGCTGATATCGTCGTGCACATCAGAGAACTTCGCGGCTTCTTCCACCATTTCTTGCGACATATTGATATCGCTGAAGGCGATGTTATTAGAAATTGTATCACTGAATAAGAAATTGTCTTGAGGGACATAAGCGATAGAGCGGCGAATAGAGTCAATATCACACTCCATAATGTCGTGACCATCAATAAAGACGGTTCCAGGTTGAACATTATATAAGCGAAGCAAAATATTCATTAGAGTGGATTTACCACAGCCAATTTTTCCAACAACGCCGATTTTTTCTCCCGGTTTGATGTCCAAATTAATATCGGTCAAAACCGCGCCAGTTTCATGGGGATAATTGAAGGAAAAATTGCGAAAGGAAATCTCACCCTTCACATTCTCTAATAAGAATGGCTCTTGAGGATTTTGTATGTCTTCTGGCTGACCTAAATAATTGGCGATACGCTCCATTGAACTCTTAGCGCGTGAACGCATACTCACCACTTGTCCAAGAGCGATTAAAGGCCAAATCAAGATATCGAAATAGCCAATGAACTCAAAGAACTTACCGGGAGTCTGCAAAGCAATTACTTGACCGAATAATGTCATGGGTTGACTTGTGACAGCTTGATAGACAAACCAACCACCAAGGCAGAGGATTAAAGTTAAGATTGAAATGATGATAATCTGCAAGATTACATCGAACATAATATAAAGTTTTCCAAAGGAGAAGTTGATGTCTTGATTTTTCTTGGCAATTTTGGAAAACGCTAATAATTGTTGATTCTCTTTGACAAAAGCTTTGATAACACGAATGCCGGTAAAACTCTCTTGAGAATAATCGTACATCTCGTCGTAAGCTTTTTGTCTCTGCATCCATTTTGCGGTGACCAGTTTCTCCACCAAGGCTCCCCAGAAAATAATAAGAGTCATTGGAGCAAGAGAAATTATGGCTAATTGCCAGCAGGTAATAAACATGAAGATTAAAGCGAATACTGAGAGGAATGTCGCATCGATGAACATTATGGTACCCCATCCGACAAACTCTTCAATTGTTTCAAGATCGCTAGTAAACCAGGACATAATGGTTCCCACGGAATTCTGATGATAATAAGATATCGAAAGTCTTTCACCTTTTAAGAACATGTCGTGACGAAGACCAGCCTCAATTTTTTGTGAAGCCATAAAGAGAGTAAAGCGCCAAACAATACGGCCGACAAACATGCCAAGTCCGATAAACATAATTGTTAAACAGGATTGCAAAATGTCATTGGTGTTTCTCCATAAATCCGCACTATCACCTCTTAACATATCGACAATGCCGCCGATGAGAGAAGGGATGAAAACCTGAATTAAGTCAACGCCAATAAGCGTGAGTATACCGATAATGTATAACC
>JAEZSD010000097.1 GCA_023422095.1 Bacillota bacterium | reverse complement strand
TTCCAGGTTCGAATCCTGGATGGTCCACCATTTTATGGAGAATTACCCAAGTGGTTGAAGGGGTCGGTCTTGAAAACCGATAGGGGGTGCAAGCCCCGCTAGGGTTCAAATCCCTAATTCTCCGCCATCGAATCTGAAAATGCTCCCTAAATTGTACCACTAAGGTAAAATTAAGGAGGATTTTTTTATTAGATCTATATAGTTAAGTTATAAATTAATTAGCAACAATTAAATAAAGATAGAGTCACAAGAAATTCTTAGAGATGCAATTATATTAACCCATTATTTAATGGCGATAACCACGCCAAGAGATTTTAATATAGTATTTTTAATAAAAAAGTGCTCATTTTCTCTCTTTTCCGCTAATAAAAATTAGAATTTAATTCAGTATAA
The DNA here is from genome assembly GCA_023422095.1 of Bacillota bacterium. GTDB lineage: Bacteria > Bacillota_I > Bacilli_A > RFN20 > CAG-826 > JAAYDH01. The sequence goes on along the minus strand of JAEZSD010000097.1, from coordinate 9,836 downwards.
ATTGGCTTAAAATGTATAAATAGAAAGATATTTGTAAAATTGGATAATAATATATTATTATCAAAGCAATTATTTTATATTTTTTAAATTAATTCTTTACACATTAACATATAACCCTTAAAATTAACCCAAATTCATATTTGGCGGCCTCACGCATGTGTGGTCGCACTTAAAGAAAGGAGAAAGATATGAAAAAAACAAAATTCGTTGTTTCACTTTTATCGGCTTCTCTTCTCTTTGCTGGATTAACCGCTTGTGGAAGACCAAAAGAACAGCCTGTTGACTTTTCTTTCAGTGCTTCTCTAGATAGCGGTGTCACATCTGTCAAAGTTGGAGATACTGCCCAAGTTGAAATCATCGAAGCTCAGGCTAGTGATTACGATCCAGAAAACCCTGTCGCACGCGAATATACTTATGAATCAAGTGATGAAGCAGTGTTAACAGTTGATGAAGATGGCGTTGTCACTGGTGTCGCTAGCGGTGCCGCTACAATCGAAGTCTATGAATCTACTGAAGACGTGACTCGTAAACTCAGATTAAATGTCTATAGTGGTGATCCACTGACAGGAGCAGCTTCCTACTCCGCCTCAATTGCTGAAAAGCAAGAAATTCTTGGCAAATTGGAACAATATGCCATGGATGAATCCTTAACTGGTATCTCTCTATTTGAAAATGGTGGATACGTCATGTACAACCCTCGCGTTCAAAAAGCTGCAGAAAGTTACATAACTGGTTACGGATTTGGTATCCTTAATGAAGGAAATATCACTGGTGATTTAGCTAGTGAAACCAAAGCAGAATGGAAGAGATATTATCACTCCGGTTCTGCAAGCGATCCAAAGAATATCAACATTCTTAACGCTCAAGGTTCCGAAGTCTCTGACTTAGGCGCCTACATCAGTTCTGCATACTGGGGAACCAGAATGAACTCAGAAAAGAATGGTTACGATTGGTACCCATCCTTAGCAAAAGATGCTCGCCCAGTTGCTGGTGCTTATGATGAAGAAACAGGCGTATTCACTGCCGCAGAAGATCAAACTGCAAAATCTTCATGGTTCAAATTCCATGTTAGAACAGGCGCAGATGGTGGTGTTAAATTCCGCACTCTTTCTACAAAGCCAGAATATTCAGTCTTTGATGAACGTTCAGTTACCATTGATGACTATGTCGATGCTTTCAAAGTCTTATTAACTCAAAGCTTTGGCTTATATCGTGGTGCTGAATTAGCCGCTGATACTTCTTATGGTATCGTTGGTGCTTCTGCCTACTTTGATGCCACAGCTGAAGCTGCTGACATCGATGATGCCGCTTTCGCAAATAACGTCAAATTATTTACTGGTCACGATGATGCTGGCGATGTAACCGGAGACTACATTGTTGTTAACATGACAACAAGTGTCACTCCATTCTATGCCATGTATGGCTTATCCTCATCGCTTTATCAACCAATTTCCAGAGATTTCTTGGAAGTCCTTGGTGGTGACGCTGGTGTCAAAGGTGGAGTTACCAAACTCGGTACTTTCATCACTGGTGGTGCTGGAAACATTGCCACTCCAGTTGACACAATTCTCTCTTTAGGTGCTTTTACCTTAGAGTATTGGGAAGAAGACAAAACCATCGCTTTCAAAAAGAATGATGCTTGGTTTGAAAATGATCTTCCTGAAATGGTAAACTCTTACCGTATTCCTGGTGTTAAAATTGCTGTTTATACCGGCGCTCAAACTGACAACACTTTAGTGTTCAAAGAATTCTTAAAGGGTAACCTTGACGCTGCTGGTATTCCAACTATCGAATACATTAAGAAATACCGTAACGATCCTCGCACAACTACAACTACTGGTGACGCTGTTTTCAAATTAAACGTTAACTCCTGTACTCCAGAACGTTGGGAAGAATTATTCGGTGAAGAAGGCGCCATTGTTCAAACTCCTGAAGCTCAATACTGGGATGTCAAACCTTGGATGAGCAACAAGAGCTTCTTAAAAGGATTAAACTTCTCTATCGATAGAGGACAATATGCTGCTAACAGAGGCCGTATCGCTTCTAACGAATACTACTCATCTAACTACATGATTGACCCAGAAAACGGTCTTGCATGGAATGCTACAGATGAACACGCCGATGCTATGGCTGATTACTATCCAGAAACACAAGGTTTCAACTTGTCTGCCGCTAAAATTTACTTCCGTCAAGCTGTTACTCAATTAGTTGAAAATGGCGAGCTTGAATTAGGAACCAAGAAAAACCCAACCAAAATCTCAATCGTCATCGAATGGATGAACCCATCTGATAGCGTTGATTACGGTGAAGAAATTTCTGGTTACATTGAGAGCGCTTTCAACTCAAGTTATGTTTCTGAAAACAAAGTCAAACTTACTGTTGTTAACCATGATGGTACCTCTAACTATGAAGATGTTTATACAAAACACTTACAAGTCGGACAATTCGATTTAGGATTCGGTTCCATTTCTGGTAACTCACTCGATCCTCTAAACTTCTTAGAAGTTTTAAAATCCGACAACTCCTCTGGTTTCACACTCAACTGGGGACCAGACACTTCTGTTGTTAGTGAAAACTTAATCTATGAAGATCAACCTTGGTCCTTCGATTCCTTATGGGCTGCTGGTGACAGCTTTGTCATCGCTAATGAAGGTGTTGCTGTCCCATTGTTAACAATTCTCTCCTCTGATGTTACAAAACTATCTGATGGAAGATTACAAGTCGTTATCGAAACTGTTGAAATGAATACAGATGATATCGCTGCCTTCTTATATGCTATCTGCATTTACGCTACCAATGATGGCAATTACAGCGATTACACCGAATTATATGCCTATTATGATGGCACAACCGATACCGATGAAGAAGGTCTTACCTCTTCTTGGGAACGTGTTGAAGGCGAAGGTGGCGCAGTCACTTACACAATCGTGTTTGATGCTGTTGGTGTCGCTTATATGGAAGAAACATTTGCTAACTTCTATACCGCTGGAATTGATGCGTATCTCTATTCATCAGTTGATTCACTCGGAATCGCACCAAGTGTTAAATTCTACACGACATTCTATGTGTTTGATGCATGGCCAACTGCTGAAGAACCAGTTCCTGCTCCAGTAATCCTCGACTAATCAAAACGTCACTAAAGGCTAAGACTTATGTCTTAGTCTTTTTTTTTATTTAATTTCGGTTTAGGTATTGAATAACGTTATACACTAGTGTATAATCAAAAAATTAACGGAAACGTTAAATAAAGAAATGGAAATATAAGGAGGAAAACATGGGAAAATACGTTCTAAAAAGATTAGCTCTTGCGTTTATTACAGCGTTTATCATTTTGTCTTTGACATATATTCTCGTCGCCGCTTTACCGATTATTGGCGGTGGCTTCGGAAAAGAGTCATCCATGTTTGCTTATTATCAAGATCAAGTCAAGTTAGGCTATGCTCTTGATTTCGCAACTAGACAAGAAGGTTTAGGCACAGAATTATGGTCGTTCGTCGACACTAATGGAATTTCACACTACTGGTACAAAAGACCAATCATTGATTTATATTTCAATTGGATCAAAAACATTGTCACTAAATGGGATTGGGGTCGTTCAACTCAGATAAAACTCAATGCTTCAGCCATGAGTATCATCTTGCAAAGACTGCCCGTCTCGATGTACCTAAATATTATCTCAGTGATTATTTCCGTTCCTCTTGGCATTTTGCTTGGTATTTGGGCTGGTCTTAAGAAAAACACTTGGATTGACCATACCATTTCCACCCTTGTCATGATTTTCATTTCAATACCATCATTCGTCGTTATTACTTTCCTTATTTGGATATTTAGTTATCAGCTGGGTTGGCTGCCTACTCAATGGCCAAGCGCAATTATGCCCAACGACATCAAAGTTCTTGGATATATTATTCCAGTTGTTTCTCTATCATTTGGCTCCGTATGTGGATATACACGATTTGTCCGCGCTGAATTATGCGAGGTCATGTCTTCTGAATATTTGTTATTAGCGCGTACGAAAGGTCTCACCAAAAACCAAGCCATCGTTCGCCACGCTCTTCGCAATGCCTTTGTTCCTATTCTTCCATCAATCTTAGCGGAGTTTATTGGAATTCTTGGCGGCTCAATGATTTTGGAATCCATTTATGGAATTCCTGGCATTGGATTTTTGTACATCACAGCTTTAAACATGAAAGACTATAGCGTCTTAATGGTGGATATGGCTGTGTTCACTATGATCAGCTTAATGGCTGGTATCGTATTAGATTTATCTTATGGATTTATCGATCCACGTATTAGAATGGGGGCGAAGAAATAATGAAAAAGAATAATGATTTTCAATTAAAAGAAAAAGTTACTCAAAGCCATTTAACTGAAGAAGAAAAAGTGGTTGTAACCGATCAAGACTTCCAACTAGTCAACACTAGTGATTATAGCCATGATCAAAAATTTGAAACTAAGCCAACAACATTCCTTAAAGATTCAGTCAAACGATTCTCAAAAAATAAGTCCTCCGTTGTTGCTACCTACATCTTAGGAATTCTCTTGCTCTGTAGTGTTGTTGTTCCGATTATTGATCGCTCTGACGTCAATAAACCATCTCCATACCAAATCTATCTTGAACCTAAGTTGTTCGATGCTGGTACCGGATTTTGGGATGGAACCCGTGAATACACTAACATTGCCTATGATCCAGTCAACGAATGTCCTGATCCAGCCGACTTCAACATCAACGCTGTTAGCAATCTAAAAGTTAATCCAGAAGTCTCTTTTGTAAACTCCTATAGTAAATTTGCCACAGGCGGCTACATAAAATTCGGAAGGAAAGCCGATGATATTAACGAAGATGCCTATTTGGAAAACATCGGATTTCAATTAGATACATCTGTTTCAAACACTCTTCAAATTGTTTTCCATGAAGAAGAGATGGAATATGTTCAACCCGCTCCCTATCGCATCGATTTCCTTTACGATGATGAATTTGGCACTGAGCACTCCATTCCTCTAGTTGAAGAATATAATCAAAACTATACTGTTCGCAATTTTGATTTATCTGCCATTTTGTTGGCAGCTGAACCTTTAAAAACTACATATGAAAACTCAAAAGTTTCAATAGTAGTCGACTGTTCAGATAAAACTTTAGATAGCTATGTTCTTATTACCTCTATCGTTTTTGAAACTGATAGCACCGATGAAGAATATGTAACAGCTGTCACTGCTCCTAACTTCACTGATGCAAACGAAATGGTTGGTAGAAGTTATAAAATTGGAAACGATATTCAAACAAATTATTGGAGTTCCAATGGCGATAAGTATTTGTACAAAGCCGTCATGACTGCTTGTTCATTCACATATGATACCTACGCTGGTGCTTATGGAATCAAGGAAATGGTCATTGATGAAATTACCATGAAAGAATACCGACGCAATGGCTGGTGCGATTACAAGTTTAATGGCCCCGATAGCGGTCCCTCTTCTTTCGTAATTTTAGATGCAGATAAATGCCCGATTACTGAAGTTATTAGTCAAACCGAAAGCGGTGTCTCCATCGTCACTTATAACTTAACTTGCAAGGTTTATTTCTATCGTTACCAAGGCTTGGATTCTACGCCTCGCTATTTATTTGGAACTGACAAGTCTGGTCGAGATATGCTCAAATATGTCTTTGAAGGCTTAAGAACCTCCTTACTATTAGGCATTATTACCTCTGCAATCTGCTTTATCTTCGGATTATGCTGGGGCGCTATCAGTGGTTATTTCGGTGGCAACGTCGACTTAGCCATGGAAAGATTCACAGACATCTTAGGTGGATTACCATGGATTGTTATCATGACATTATCGATTATCCATCTCGGGCAAAGTTTCGCAGTATTTGCTCTGGCTCTCTGTTTAACAGGGTGGATAGGCACAAGCGCGACGACTCGAACCCAGTTCTACCGATTTAAAGGACGTGAATATGTTCTCGCTTCTCGCACATTAGGTGCGAGCGATATACGCCTGATTTTCAAACACATCTTGCCCAACGCGATGGGTACGATTATTACCGGAGCGGTGTTGATGATTCCTGGAGTTATCTTCTCTGAAGCTACTATTTCTTATTTAGGACTTGGCCTCAAAGGAATGAGCTCTTTAGGTGTTATCTTATCATCCAACCAAAACGAGCTATTATCTCACTCTTATCTGTTGATATTCCCAAGTGTGATTATCGCTCTACTTGAAATATCATTTAACTTATTTGGTAATGGCTTAAGAGATGCCATTAATCCAACACTGAAAGGGGAGGATGAGTAATATGTCTACTAATAAAGAAATTGTTTTGTCTGTCAAAGACCTCATCATTCATTTTTCCACCGATCATGGCTACGTACAAGCCGTTAGAGGTATCTCTTTCGACTTATATAAAGGCGAAACTCTATGCATCGTAGGTGAATCAGGAAGCGGCAAATCTGTCACTTCAAAATCCATCATGGGCATTCTTTCCTCCAATGGGCGCATTAAAGGTGGCTCCATCATGTATCAAGGTGAAGATCTCACCAAGGTCAGCGAAGATGAATTTCACCGCATCAGAGGCAAGAAAATTGGCATGATTTTCCAAGATCCTCTATCTTCATTAAACCCAATCGTTCGTATTGGAAGTCAAATCACTGAATCGATGCTAATTAATAGCAATCGATTGAAGATGATTTATGATGAAAAAATCAGCGATGAGCTAGTTGCTTATAAAAACGCTCTAACAGAGCGTAATGCTGGCATCGCTAATGCTAAAGATAAGATCCACTTCTTAAAAGTAGATAAAGAAAAAGTCAAAGCCAGCTATATTCTTCATCACCAATTTGTCTCAGCTAGTATGTACAAAAAAGGTCAAGAAGTAAAATCTCACCTCACTGAGCTAGCAGGTGAATACAATCACGAAGTCGAACCTCTTGAAATCAAGATTCAGGCTCTTAAGAGTGAATTAAAGAACCATAAAGAGAATCAAGAATCTGATTTAGCAAAGTTGGCTGAATTAAACGCTCGCTTAGTTGACCTTAAGGCCAAATTTAAGATGGCAATTGCCAAAGTAAAAGCTGAAGGCCGTAAAGAACAAAGCGCTCTACGTGTCGATCGTGCCAAAGAAAGACTAGAAAATCGATTAGCGTGTAAAGAAATTGATAAAGAATACAATCAACGCATCAAAGAAGCGAAAAAAGATTACTCTCTTATCAAAAAAGACTTACACGCAAAATTTGACGATGAAATTAAAGAAAAACACGCTATTTTTAAAGCCAAATCAAAAGTTGCTAAAGCAGAAGTTAAAGAATATGCTGCAAAATTGAAAGCCGATTATATTGCTCAACGCAACAAAATTAAGGCAAAATTGCCAGAAGCCCACACCGAACACGCTAAGGCGTCAGTGAAGGAAGAATTAAAGACCTTAAAAGAAAAATACATCGCTTCAATCAAAATCACCAAGCGTGAAGCCAAGGAAAGAGCCTTAAAAATTATGGCGGAAGTCGGTATTCCTCAACCGGAAAAACGCTTCAAACAATTTCCTTTCGAATTCTCCGGTGGTATGCGTCAGAGAATTGTTATCGCAATTGCCTTAACCGCCAACCCTGATGTCTTAATCTGTGATGAACCAACGACTGCTCTTGATGTTACTATTCAAGCGCAAATCCTTGAATTAATTAACAAATTGAAACGTGAAAGAAATCTTTCAGTAATCTTTATTACCCATGATTTAGGCGTTGTCGCTAATATGGCGGATCGCGTCGCGGTTATGTACGCCGGCAAAATCGTCGAGTATGGAAAAGCCGAAGAAATCTTCTATGATCCTCGTCATCCTTATACTTGGGCTCTGCTCTCTTCTATCCCTGATGTGGATAGCAAGGAGAGACTTGATGCCATTCCAGGAACACCTCCCAACATGATTTACCCACCAGAAGGTGATGCCTTCGCGGTGAGAAGTAAATATGCGATGGCAATCGACTTTAAACAAGAGCCACCTCTATTTGAAGTTACTGATACGCATTATGCGGCCACTTGGCTATTAGATCCACGAGCGCCGAAAGTAAAGATGCCAGTCATCGTTTCTACCCGCATTCAAAATTCTTTGAAAGCACATGCTGCTCGAGAAAAGGAGGGTAAGTAATTATGGCTAATAAAGTATCATATCGTCCTGAATTAGTAGAAAACGATATCGTTCTTTCAGTTCGTCACCTTAAACAATTCTTCACCATTGGTCGTGGTCGTAATGCTTTTAAAACTAAAGCTGTTCATAACATTTCCTTTGATATTAAAAAAGGCGAATGTTTCGGTCTAGTCGGTGAATCTGGTTGCGGTAAAACAACTACCGGCCGATCTTTAATCCGTCTCTACAATATCACTTCGGGGTCAATCTATTTCAAAGGACATCGTATTTCTGCGGGAAAAAGATGGAATGTTAAGGAAGTTAAATTCGCGACAATCAGGGCCCGTAAATCTATTGCTTTACTTAAAAGCGAAGAAGAAGACAAAATCGAAGAAGTTTACGATATTACCGGTTTAGGAAGCCAGATTAAGTTAGTCACTTTCGAAATAAATGAAAAAAAGAGCCTCATCCATGACACTAAAGTTAAGCACAAGAGCGCTCTTAAACGTATTACTTCTACTGTCGATGACGAGAGCGAAGGAGCTCAATTAATTGAGAAAGAAAATCTCGAATTTGCTGCCTCAATTGCTCAGCTCGAAAAAGATCTCAAAGCTTTAAAAGCAAAAAAATCATCCTTAGTATCTGAACGTAAACAAAAAGAACAAGGCGTAGCGATTAAAACTCCCGAAAGAGAAGCTAAAGTTGCGGAAATCCGCTCTGAATATTCTTTAAAAATTGGAGAGATTCGCAGCAATTTGCGCGCCATTGTCAATGAACAACGCGAAGCTATTAGTCAAATCGCCTATGACAACTCTCATGTCGATAAACACTTGATGAGCAAAATGCAGATGATCTTCCAAGATCCTGTTGATTCGCTTGATCCTCGTATGACTGTTGAAGACATCATTCAAGAAGGCTTACAAATTCAAGGCCACCACAATAAATTTGCTAACTCCAAAAAAGTTGCGGAAGTGCTTGAGAAAGTCGGTCTAATTCCTGAATATGCTTCTCGTTATCCTCATGAATTCTCCGGTGGACAACGTCAAAGAATCGGTATTGCCCGCGCCTTGATTATGAATCCTGAATTCCTAATCTGTGATGAGCCAATCTCCGCTCTCGATGTTTCCATTCGCGCTCAAATTATCAACCTATTAAACAACCTTAAAGAAGAAATGGGATTAACCATGTTGTTCATCGCCCATGACTTATCAGTCGTTAAATATTTCTGCGATCGCATCGCGGTTATGTATTATGGCGAAATTGTTGAACTTGCAAGCAGTGATGAATTATTCAAACATCCGCTTCATCCTTACACCAACGCATTACTCTCGGCAATTCCAAAGCCAGACCCATTGACTGAGAAGGATCGTCGAAGAATAATCTATAACCCTTATAAGGATCACGATTATTCAAAGGAAAAACCAACTCTCGTCGAAATTGTTCCTGGGCACTTCGTTCTCGCTAATAGTGCTGAACTAGAAAAACACAAAGCGAAAATCGCTGCCATAGACAAAGACAAATAATAATTAAAGGATACGGATGTATCCTTTTTTCTTGCTCATTTTATTATTGAAAGAATTCATTTTTTTGTTAGGAATAATTTTTGCAATAAAAAAGGGTTCTCTACTTTTAAAGGTGGACAGTTTTTTCTTTTCCACCTTTTAGTTCATAGATTTGTCAGTTTTAAAAGGTCTCCTATAATTGAATTGTTAACCAATCAAAGGAGACC
>JAEZSD010000088.1 GCA_023422095.1 Bacillota bacterium | reverse complement strand
TTCTTTACAAGAAAAGAAAGAAATCGCTATTCCCTGCCGGCAAATGGGAGAAACCAATTTGCTTTTTAGGGCGTCACACCTTTCTTATTTACATCGGCCACCAAGCGGTACTGATGGGAATATTCATCATCGTAAACTCGTTCATACAAGCTTTTTATTAGGAGGAAAATTATGTTAGAGAATCTATCGCTTTACGAAGCATTTCAAACATCTGTCGAAAACACCCCATTCGGGAAGGCGGTTTATTACCAAGGAACTCAGTTTTCTTATCATCGCTTTTCTCATTTAGTTGATCGGATGGCCGACATCCTTGTCAATCAATTAAACGTTAAACCAAAGGATGTCATTATGGTGGCTCAGCCAAACATTCCTGACACTTTGATTCTTATTTATGCCATTAATAAAATTGGGGCGATTGCTAATTTAGTTCACCCTTTCACTCCCTATAATCAAATTCGCAGCATCATGGATAAAACCAAAACCAAGATCGCTTTCTTATTTGAGCAAAGAGTGGCCAAAGAGGTAGAACAGTATCGTGGAATTGCGGATCGAGTTTATGTCACTCGTGTCGAAGATTATTTACCAATTGCCAAAAAGAATTTTTATCATATCTTTATGAATAAAGACATTCGTAAGAAGTTAGGAAAATTCCGTGGCAAGTTCAAAGGATTCAACTATGTTTATCAACTCAAACCAACTGGGAAACCTGTTGAAAAAGTTACCGGCAAATCAAAAGAGATTTCTGTTTATCTCCATAGTGGCTCTACTACTGGTGAACCTAAAATTATCTGCTTGTGTGATGATAACTTCAACTTCATCTGCGATCAGACTGATGTGGCAGCTAGTTTGCCACGTGAACAATTAAAACGTTTCGGTATGCTTAGCATTTTGCCTAGTTTCCATGGATTTGGTTTCTGTATGACTATGCATAACAGTTTAACCAATTCTATGAATTGCATTTTAATTCCTAAGTATTCACCCAAAGAAATAGTCAAGACCATGAAAAAGACCAATGTTAACTTGTGCGTTGGTGTTCCAACTTTGTATGAGAGTTTAGTTAATTACCCACCTTTTGTAAAATCGAAGAAATTGAAAAATTGGTATGTTTGTTTTTCTGGAGGAGACACTCTTTCTCAAAATTTAAAAGAACGTTTTGATGAAATTATGAAATCCCACGGTTCCCCATGTCGAGTTTTCGAAGGATACGGATTAACCGAGTCTGTGGCCGCTATTTCAATCAATACCTTTGAACATAATCGTGATGGATCGATTGGATATCCTCTCCATGATGTTCAAATTCGTATTGTTGATGATAACGGAAAAGAATTACCTCGAGGAGAAATCGGAGAAATAACGATTAAAAGCAAAGCTACGATGGTCTCATATCTTAATGATGACGAAGCCACAAAGAAAGCCGTTGTTGATGGTTGGCTCTACACTGGTGATTTAGGATATGTTGATAAAGATAATTATTTGTTCTTCAAATTAAGAAAGAAAAGAGTGATTAAGGTTTCAGGAGTAGGAGTGTTTCCTACGGAAATCGAAGCTTTAGTTAATCATATTCAAGGTGTCAAAGGATGCTGTGCAGTTCGTATTCCAGACGATCGTTTACAATCCGCTGTAAAAATATTTGTGGTCGCTGATTATTTCGATGAACAGGGCATGAAAGACCTCATCCTTGATACCTGCCGCAAATATCTCATTCGTTGGGCGGTTCCAAAGGAAATTGAATTCATCGAAAAACTTCCGATGACAATGTTAAATAAAGTCAATTTTTCCAAGTTGCAAAAAGAAGAAGATGAACGCCGTCATCTAGAAGGATAAATCAATGAAAAAAAGATATTTTGCTATTGTTTTGCTTGGCTGCTTGGCTCTTTCCGCTTGCGATTTTTCCATTTCCAAAATTGGTGTGACAGTAGTCGACCTCATTCAATCTGAAGTAACCCTCGATATATCAGAAAGCGAGACCTTAACTGCTAGAGTAATGCCGGAAAACGCTACCGATAAGACGGTATTGTGGTCGATTGATGATTCCGATATTGCTTCTATCTCTTCAACAGGATTAGTGACAGGATTGTCAATCGGTGAAACAGTGGCAACTGTTACCACAAAAGATGGCGGTTTTACTGATACTTGTGACATTATCGTCAGCATACCTGTCGATCCTGATGTTGTTTCTTCGGTTTCTCTCAATCAAACTTCCTTAACCATTAATGTTGATGATCAAGTCAATCTTGTCGCGACAGTCAATCCAAGCACTGCTTTAAACAAAGCTGTCACTTGGTCATCATCAGATGACAATATCGCCTCTGTTAGTTCCACTGGTTTAGTTAATGCGTTAGGGGTTGGCAATACCACAATTACTGTAACTACGACTGATGGTGGTTTTACTGCCACCTGTCTAGTCAGGGTTAATCCAAACAATGAAGATCCCAACAATTTTTGGGATGATTCTCAAGACTCTCTCCGTTTTGGAACAAAAAATATTGATTTTTATAGTTTCAATGATTTTCATGGAGCCACGGAATTTGATGAAGATAATTCTGAACCTGGAATCAAAAAACTATCTACCTATTTAAAAAATGCTAAAGATGATAATCCAGAGGGATTTGTTCTCACAAGTTCTGGTGATATGTGGCAAGGTAGCGCGGATTCAAATATTACTCGTGGTCGTTTGGTTAATGACTGGATGAATCTTGCTGATTTTTCAGCTATGACTTTAGGCAACCATGAATTTGATTGGACAAT
>JAEZSD010000053.1 GCA_023422095.1 Bacillota bacterium | reverse complement strand
GAATTAGAGAATTCGGCATGGCTTCTGCTCAAAATGGCATGCTATTGCATGGTGGAGCAAGAACTTATGTCGGGTGTTTCCTCGTCTTCGCTGACTATATGAAGGCCGCAATTCGTATGGCGGCTATCAGCCACCTCCCGGCCATCTATTTGTTCTCTCACGATTCTATCGCTGTGGGAGAAGATGGACCAACTCATCAACCAATTGAACAATTAGCGATGCTACGCAGCATCCCCAATTTACGAGTTGTTCGCCCCTGCGATGAACGCGAAACATATGCGGCTTGGTATCAGGCCTTAGCCAGTACAAACGCGCCTACCGCCCTTATTTTGTCTCGTCAAAATCTCCCTCTCATTGCTAACAGTAGTGCAGAAGGTGTAAGCAAAGGGGCTTATGTGATTAGCAAAGAGCAAGAAAAAGCAGAGTTAATCATTATTGCCACTGGTTCAGAAGTTGCCCTTGCCATCGATGCTCAAAGGAAACTCAAAGAACTCGGAAAAGATGTCCGCGTTGTTTCAATGCCTTCTTGGGAATTATTTGCTAAACAAGACGAAGCATATCAAAACGAAGTTCTATCTTTACCATTGAAGAAGAGAATATCAGTCGAAATGTTGACAACCTTTGGTTGGGATCGCTATGCCGCTCACCATATGGGTGTCGATACCTTTGGAGCGAGTGCTCCAGCTGGGGATGTAATCAAGAAATTTGACTTCACATCTGATCGTTTAGTCAAGATTATTGAAGACATTCTAAAGTAAAAACTACTCAATTTGATTTAAGGCAACTAAATCGTTGCCTTTTTTAATACTTGTTCAAAAAATGTTTATTTTTTTCTGAAAAATTTGATGACTTCTATGTTTGCCTAAAGAGTGAGAAAAAAATATAATAGAATTAATATGGCTCAAGACAAAAAACTTTCTCATAAAGTGGTGAAAGGTTTTTTAATGGAAGATTCCGCTCATTATCCTTATTCATTCAATAAGCTGGATTATTTTTGTGAACACATCAGTGAAGGATATAAAAAATATCGTCAGACGAGTAGCAACGCCGCTGGTACCAAATCATTAGAAGAATTCGCTAAAGAAATCATTCAAACCCATAATAATCGCTTCAAGGCGATGACTGAAGAAATGAAACAAAACTATTTTAAACAGCCTGAATATTTGAAAAAAATTGTCTTGGAAAAATATCAATCATTAATCAATAAGAATGATCCTAATCATATATTTACATATGTAAATCACGAAGAAGACTCACGTGTCGATCATTTAAAAGAAATAATCAATGGCTACTCCGCTTTAATTGGAGACTTTAATGGTGAGGATGTCGCTAAGAATCTCACTAAACGAATTATCGATCAAATGATATCCGGTATATTTTTAATTTCAATGAATAAACTCGCCGATGCCTTCATCATATGGCGTTCGCTCTTGGAAAACGCTTCCTATCTTAAAATTGTTTTAAAAGGAGGTAAAAAGACGAGCAACCTGTTTGCTGAGCGAAAGAATGTCAAAAAGAAAATTATGGGTCTTGCTCCAGCGAGTTCGACCGAAATGGAAAGCCTTCACGAACAAGCCCATCATCGAGCTAAATCGGCGACATGGTGGGAACACGAACGTTTCGTATGGGCGAAATATGTTGTTTCTCTCAAAGGTGAATTGTCGGCCCGAACCTTGCAAGAAGCGGTTGGCCTGGGCAAATACTATAACCATTATCAAGTCGCATCTGTGTTTACCCACGAGCACTTGATTAACGAAAGTGATTTTAAAGTTATTCCCCTCTTCGATTATCTAATTGAACTATACTGGCGGACTTTTGAAGAGATTCGCCTCGATATTATTGCGTTATTCAAACTTGAAGAAGAGCAGCTGCGATATATCAACAAACACGAAAAGAATCTTCGATTAGCTTTAAAAAGCACCCACTTGATTTTTGATGATTTCACCCGGATGATTGGGTAATTTTTTATCAATTCCCCTCTTCGATTATTAATCTTGGCAAAATGTGAAACTTTGATTTCGTAACAATTGCACCTTTCATATATTTCATATATATTAATACAAGAGAAATATGGCTGATTACGTTTACATCAATGATTATCTAAAAAGAGGAAAACTAGCTATTTCGGCTCGTACTTTTGAACGCTTAGCGGCTGAAGCCATTGGAAGGCTTCCTGGCATCAATGTCACCAAGAAAAGCAAAGTTCCATCGTTAGCTTCTTTATTCCGTTTAAACACTCCAATTAAAACAACTATCCATAAAGGAATCGTCCATGTCAGCATCGCGGTTGATGTGGTTAAAGGAACAAACATTCAGAATGTCTCTCGCTTAATCCAAGATGAAATCAATAATGCCTTTATGATATCGACTGAACAAATTCCTTTCGATGTTCAAGTTCGCGTTGTCTCCATCATTTAATTTATGAGTTTACCAAGAAATCAACAACACTATATTATTATGACCATCATCTATGATGAATTGGTCGATTTTTCTACTAATGTCTCTGAAATGGAACGAGACGCTCGTGAACTGATTAGCGAGATGTGCGATCAACCATACGATGAAGTTGATGACTTTATCAAAAATGTAGTCATCCTTTCTTTAACCAAGTACGGAATCATTAGAGATGCATACATCCCTTACTTAAAGAGTTGGAAGTGGGAGAGACTCCCTCTTCTTACCCAAGCTATTTTACTAATGTCATATGCCCATTATTATTTCGTCGAGAAAAGCGATAAGCGCGTGGTCATTGATGTCGCGGTTAATCTCGCGAAAAAATATATCGATATCAAGCAGTCACAATTCATCA
>JAEZSD010000048.1 GCA_023422095.1 Bacillota bacterium | reverse complement strand
CTAACATATCATGGTTTTCTACCCAGTCTGAAAAATAAGGGTTTCGCACAAAAAGTGCTTTGTCCTTCGCAAACAAACCATCAATAACACCAATAATTGGCTCGTTGTTCGGTTTCTCGATGGATGGATTTTCATCAAAAATTGGCTCTGGAAGTTGGCCAAAATCAAAAGTTGCAAAATCAACCGTTTGATTAACAATTAGATAAGGCGCTTTTTCTCCTAATTTATTTGCATCATCTTTTGTTAACAAAAAAACATCCTCTGGAAGTCCTGTTGGCATCGGGGTAATTCCAATTTTTCGTAAAATCTCAAGAGACGATACCGATGGTACTTTTATTAAATTAACAAGGACACTTTCTTCTGCTTTTCTATATATTTCATCTACCACTATGTCTCGAATGTAAGTGATTTGTTGACACGTTTTAACAAAATATGTTTTTTTAACCTTTTTAAATAAATCTGGAAGTTCGCCTTTCATTTTGTTGACTTCTTCTAACTGTTTTTTAGAGATAGAACCCCCAAATGAGTCATTTAATGTATCCCTAAAATCACAGAGTCGTTTCAGCACTATATCAATATATTGTCGCGGAAAAGAATAGACAATCTGCTGATATTGATTTCTGTCACCATAGAATGATGATCCAACCACCCATTCATTTGACTTGTGGCGATCAAAATCCATCAGCCAAGATAGTCTGTTTGATTTTGCCATAATTTTATAGCATCTTATGGTAAAAACAACATAACCTTTAAGCAAATCATCGTCTTTAAAATATTCTTTAACACCTTTAAATTGTCCAATGATTGAGTCAACATCTCCGAAAGTAACCCTTTCGATTTCTGAAAGAAATGAAACACCATAGCCTTTTGAAGTTGCGGCTCTTGTTTTAAATTCTCTTTCTAATTTAAGCAAGTTTGTTTTCTTTGAATCAGAATCCATTTAATTATCTCCCCCTTGCAACAATCGTGCAATTTCGCTTTTGGACTTTAGCGTCAAGGTTTCCATTTCTCTTAAAGAAAAACCAGCAGCTTGCAAATGCTTAAGCTCATCAAGATTGTTTAGGTTTTCTTTTTTGAGTAATGAATAAAATCTTCTTAAATAATCTTTTCCATAGATATCGCTAAAAGCAATTGAGGTTCTAAGCATGTTTTTAATGCGGCCAGGCGTTAATTTTTCTTCAGAACTAGACAAGATTTTTCTGAGAAGCTTAGTATCTTTGACTATAGTTTGATTATCTTTAGACAATAAATCAATATATAAAGAAGCAAACTCAAATAAATCACCAGATGTATATTGATCAAAGTCAATGACAGCATCAAATCTGCGTTTTAGAGCATTATCTAAATCTTTTTGCAAATTCGTAGTAGCAATTAAAAGGACGTTTCTGTTCAAATCATCTAAACACCTGAGCAGAGTAGATGTAGCTCTTCCCATTTCTCTAATGTCGTTTTTATTTATTCTATCTAAAGCAATTGTGTCAATTTCATCAAACAAGAAAACCGCCTTTTGAGGCATTGTGAAACTATTGATTTCTTCAAAAAGTGTAATGATGTTTTTGGCAGTCATTCCAAGTCTACTGTCAACAAGAGTGTCAAAATTAACGACATATAATTCTCTATGTAAAATTCTAGAAAGTTGCTTGGCAGCTTCCGTTTTTCCCGTCCCAGGCAAACCAACGAATAAAAATTTATTAATCCCTATGTTTTTTCCAACTGCATTTATGAGCCCCTTTATGTGATCGGCCAGTGAATCAGGTAAAAGAAAATGTTCATTGCTAAATGGTATTTTTCTAAAAAAAGATGAAGATAGGTTTGGCTTTTCCTGTGTGTTCAACCTTAAAGAAGGAGTCACTAACGAAACTAAGTACTCCGCAATTTCTTTGTCTCCACTATCTGAAAAATCTCTCGCGATATCGTAAACTCGTTTTACAAAGGCTGAATCGTTATTTTTTAGATGTGCTTCGATTAAATCAATGATGTCTTGTTTTTTCATAGAATATCTCTCCGATATAATATTAAGGCTCGGGACATTTTATGTCAATATTGGGACACGACTTTCCATTTAAATTTTTATCTTATCGATTTTAGGTCAGAAAATACTTCTAGTATTTATTTTCTAGTAACTTTTTGGATTAAGTGAATAGTTGTTTCTATTTGACTAATAAAAGGAAACAAATCAATCGGCACATGAAAATATGAAAAATGGCTTTATCAATTTTGGAAAAGCTACTTATGTATATTACGGGTTTTATGTTTGGAAAAAAATCATTTTAAATTATATTAATCATCAGAATAGTCCAATTAGAACTATCGCAGCAATAGTAATACCAATCCCAATAAATAAACGAGGGGTTGGTTTTTCTTTGAAT
The DNA here is from genome assembly GCA_023422095.1 of Bacillota bacterium. GTDB lineage: Bacteria > Bacillota_I > Bacilli_A > RFN20 > CAG-826 > JAAYDH01. Next base: position 890 of record JAEZSD010000048.1, on the reverse strand, counting down.
AGAAAAGCCGCTACGATGACATTAATGATCAAACCACCACCATTCTTAACGAGGAATAGGATTGTGGTTGGAAGTACTGATGCTGGAATCAAAAGATAGGAATAGGCATAAGTCATTACTGCCGCAATCGCCACATAGATAAACTGTTTCCAGAATATTGACTTTTGATATTTCACTGATTCCTTTTTAAAGGTAAAAGCGTAGAAAATAACAAAAGTCAGTAAGGAGAATAAAACGGAATAGAAAGTGAATCCGTTCGCGCTTACTGAAGATACCCCGCTGGCGGAATCAACTTGGAAAACCTTTCTGCCAAAGTCAGATACCCCAGTAGCGATAATGTAAACAATATAAATCGCTATTAACGCGAATGTGACTTTTTTGTTGATTTGATTGTTATAAGTGACAATCAGAAAACAACCACCGATGACAACAAGATATCCGATGATATCCACCACTGAGATAGCTTCTTGATAGAAGACATATGACAACACGATTGGAATAATTGAACTAACGACAATCATCACATCACTGATGACATAGGCCCCTCTCCGTTGCGAGAAGGCCCAAAACATAATATTTAAGGCAAAGCCAAAACCAGTGATGGCAGCGACAAGCAGAGTTCTCCAATCAATGACAAAACCTTTTGGTCCATCAAAGATTAAAACGAGGATGGCTCCAATAATCACCGCAATAGCCATTCTCACGCCATGGAAAAAGGAAATATCGTTGACAGTATTAGTGGCAACGGAAACCTTTTTTCCCACTATTGATTTTAGCGTGCTGGCTAATAGAGCGAGACCTAGAAAGATTGATGCAACTAACATTAGAAGGTCAATCCTTGGTTGTCTTGAATGATGTCGGCTAAAACTGAACCAAAATCATCTTCATCA
>JAEZSD010000047.1 GCA_023422095.1 Bacillota bacterium | reverse complement strand
ATTCAAGAAGGAAATTTAAAGTCTTATCTTTGCTATCAAAAAGCGGATTGTATTCCACAATATCAGCCGATGAGATTGTAAAGTTAGTAAATAAGTAATCGACGATGATTCTAACATCGTCTTTTTTAAAGCCATTTTCAACGGGAATCGAAACGCCAGGCATTATATTTGGATCAAGTGAATCTAAATCAATTGAGACATGAAGTTTTTCAATTTTGCCTATAAAATAGGCGCGCACTTCATCGAGCGCTTGCTTGATACCTATTTGTCTTATATATGCATAGGATAAATACTTAATATTCAGTTTTTCGATGATTTCTTGTTCCCCCACATCTAAATCGCGAACACCAAAAATGACAACGTTTTCCTTTTTAAGTTTAATTTTTTCGCGATAAAGATTGATCATTTTCGGGTCTCCTTCACCGACAAGCGAAGCGAGAATCATGCCGTGAATGTTGCCACTTTCACTTGTGACATTGGTATTCATATCCCCGTGGGCATCAATCCAAATGACACCGAGATTATCTTCTTGTAACGCAACAGCAGAAATAGATCCAAGAGCAACGCTATGATCGCCTCCAATAACTAGAGGAAACTGACCATTTTTATAAATATAAGAAACCGTTGTTGCTAAAACACCATTAGTGGCGAGAACAGAGTGTATATTTTTTAAATTTTGATCATTTCTTTTATCCTTAATGATTATTTCGGGCAGGAGAATATAATCTTCAAGGTTTTCTAATACATAGTCAGCCCCATATTGAATACCTTCAACATTGGCCCCGTAATGAAGCGGAATAAGAATTGGTAGGACATAACGTTTACTCATAAAGATGGCCCGCTTTATCTAAGCAAGCAAGAATATGAGAAACAGAAGGCTGATATATGTATTTAGAAAAAGCTTTAGATATCTCTATGCTTGCTGTTTTATAGAAAAGTGATGGTGAATTGCTTAAACAGTAATAAGCAATTCCTTCTGTATAAGCGATTGGTGCATCAATATAGGTAAATTTTGTGCCATAGATAGCACGGCCTTGGTGTGCAGCAGCATCAATTATTAAGCAGCTCTTTTTGAGCATGGCAAGCTGATCTTTGCTGATAATATTAATACCTGGTTGATCAACTTGAATTCCGTTAATAATGACATCATACTCAGAAATAGTGGCGTAGAATTCGTTCATTGTCTTGCGATAAAACATACGTATGGTCGGATTAAAAGCGGATACAGCCTTAAAAGCTCCTTGAGAGACGTTGCCAGAAGACAAGATTGCAATTTTTGTTGAGTGCGTTGGCATCTTTCCGTAAGCCATTAAAGCGTGATAGGTCGAACTAAAACCGGCAATCACACTATTTTGATAAATGAAATTTCGAGGAATATAATCAAGATCATATACATGATGGTGGTAAAATAGTCTCGGTGTAATATTATCTAAATCGACAACTTTGATATCACGAGGAATGCATTCGTTTTCGTAAAAAGGTCTTCCAGATCCATAGGGATGAGTCCAACCTATTATTGTTTGTCCTTTTCTCAAATATTGATAATCGGATGGCTGGAGTAATTTAAGAGAGAATATATAGTCACATTTCGCAAAAATATCGGCTCGAGACATGACCTGAGCCCCTTTATCAAGATAATCTTGGTCGGGGATTCCCATCTCAAGGCCAAAACCACCTTCAATTGCGATATCGTTTTCTAAATCTTTAATATCTTGTGGCAAGATAGCTACTCGTTTTTCTCCCGGATAATTGGGTTTGATAAATCCTATTGTTTTCTTCATTCATGTCCTCCTTAAGGTTGCTTATTACATAAGTCTTCTTATTCTATCAAAAAAAGCTCTTATTTCCAAATCTCACCCAATTCGCATTAAACTGTCTAATCTTTTTATATACGTACGTTGAAAATTTACTGTCACCCTTTTTAAGATACAAAAAAGTGTCTTATAGCTTTTATTAATCATGCTTATTTTGCTTTTGTTAGCTTTCTTTGATGGAACTTCAGTTGACAAAGGAAATAGAACACCGTTAATAATGTAAACTGGTATATCCATATATTTATATTCAAAAATAAAATAATTTTATAAGTTTGTTTAATGTAGAATATAATTTAGTTTTCATAAATAAAAGGAGCTAATATGGAAATAATTGATTTAGCTAAACCCATTATAAGTAACACTCTTAAACTTCATGGACGATATTATCGACAAAACGGAATTCTTTGGATGAACTTTTCTGGTTCAGGAATCGAATTTGCCTTTTACGGAACATCATCTTCTATCAAGATTGTAGCGACTGCTACAGATGATAAAATCCATAGACCATATCTCATGATTTTTGTTGATGATCTAGCCCCCAAAAAGTGCGAAATCAATCAACCGGAAATGGAAATCCTCTTAGTGGAGAATCTCGCTTTATGCCATCACCATATTCGAGTAATGAAGATTAGCGAGTCTTCATCATCTCATGTTGGTTATCGTCAGGCTGAAACTGATGGTAGTTTTCTTTTACTCAAAGAAAAAAAGAAAATGAAAGTGGAAATTTATGGAGATTCAATAACCAATGGTTATGGAGTGGAAGCTAAGAGTCTGGAAAGCCCTTTTAAGACCAGCGAAGAGAACTTCGCGTTGAGCTATGCTTATCTTTTAAAAGAGAAACTTGATCTAGAAATTCAAGCCGTATCCGTTAGTGGTTTTCCTCTCTATCGTTCTATTTATAGTGAAGGATCAAAGATAACAACCATTCCTGATATGTTGA
>JAEZSD010000046.1 GCA_023422095.1 Bacillota bacterium | reverse complement strand
ATTCAAGAAGGAAATTTAAAGTCTTATCTTTGCTATCAAAAAGCGGATTGTATTCCACAATATCAGCCGATGAGATTGTAAAGTTAGTAAATAAGTAATCGACGATGATTCTAACATCGTCTTTTTTGAAACCTTTTTCAACGGGGACAGAGACGCCAGGTATAACAACCGGATCCAGCGAATCTAAATCAATAGACACATGAAGTTTTTTGATTTTATTTGCGAAATAATCTCTAATTTCATCGAGTGTTTGATAAAGGCCCACCCGTTTAATATATGAATATGAGAAATATTTAATATTGAGTTTTTCAATTATTAATTGCTCCCCTACATCTAAATCACGAACACCAAATATGACAACATTTTCCTTCTTAAGCTTAATTTTTTCGCGATGAAGATTGACCATTTCTGGATCTCCTTCGCCAACAAGCGAGGCAAGAATCATGCCATGAATATTACCACTTTCACTTGTGACATCCGTATTCATGTCACCATGAGCATCAACCCAAATGACTCCTAGATTATCTTCTTGCGATGCAACAGCAGAAATAGAACCAAGTGCGACACTATGATCACCGCCAATGACAAGAGGAAACTGACCGGTTTTGTAAATATAAGAAGTTGCTGTTGCTAAGACACTATTAGTGGCGATGACAGTGCAAAAATTTCTTAAATTCGGATCGTTTTGTTTGTCCTTTATAATTATCTCGGGCAAGAGAATATAATCTTCAAGTTTTTCTAAAACATATTCAGCCCCATATTGGATGCCTTCAACATTGGCCCCGTAATGAAGTGGAATAAGAATTGGTCGTACATAACGCTTATTCATAAAGGAAGCCTGGTTTGTTTAAGTAAGCAATTATATTTGATATGTTGGGTTGGTAAACGTATTTAGCAAACGCTTTAGATATTTCTTTGCTAGCTGTTTTATAGAAAAGTGATGGTGAATTACTCAGACAGTAGTAAGCTACCCCTTCTGTATAAGCAATTGGTTCATCTGCATAGGTAAATTTAGTTCCATAGATAGCGCGGCCTTGATGGGCGGCTGCATCAATTATTAAACAGTTCTTTTTGAGCATGGAAAGTTGATCTTTGCTGATGATATTAATATTCGGTTGGTCGACTTGAATTCCGTTAATAATGATATCGTACTCAGAAATGGTTGCGTAAAACTCATTCATTGTCTTGCGGTAAAACATTCGTATGGTTGGATTTAAAGCGGCCACAGCCTTGAATGCCCCTTGGGAAACGTTACCAGAAGACAAGATAGCCACTTTTGTTGAATGTGTCGGCATCTCTCCGAAAGCCATTAAAGCATGATAAGTCGAACTAAAACCAGCAATCACACTGTTTTGATAAATGAAGTTTCGAGGAATATAATCGAGATCATAAACGTGGTGGTGGTAAAACAGTCTGGGTGTAATGTTGTCCAAATCAACAACCTTTATGTCTCGGGGAATGCACTCATTTTCGTAAAAGGGTCTTCCAGAACCATAAGGGTGAGTCCAACCTATTATTGTTTGCCCTTTTCTCAAATATTGGTAATCGGATGGCTGGAGTAATTTTAAAGAGAATATATAATCACATTTTGCAAATATGTCGGCTCGAGACATGACTAGAGCCCCTTTATCAAGATAATCTTGGTCCGAAATTGCCATTTCTAGACCAAAACCACTTTCAATTGCGATGTCATTTTCCAAATTGTTAATATCTTGTGGTAAGATAGCTACCCTCTTTTCCCCTGGGTAATTGGGCTTAATGAATCCTATTGTTATTTTCATTCATTTCCTCCTTAAGAACACTTAGTGTAAATTTCTTTTCTATTTTATCAAAAAAAGCTCTTACTTCCAAATATCGCCTAATTGACAACACAATCTATTCAACAGATTGTGTCATTGCATTCTAATTAATAAATCATATGTTTTAATTGTTTAATGCGTAATTAGTCGAAGAAATAAAAAGCCTTTATACCTATTATGAAGATGTACTAAAAAGGTTATGCTATAATCGCAATTATAAAAATATGGTATTGAATTAAATATGGAAATTATTGATTTTGCTAAACCCGACATAAACAGTAACCTGAAACTCAATGGACGATATTACCACCAAAACGGAATTCTTTGGACGGATTTTTCAGGTTCAGGTATAGAGTTTTCCTTTTTAGGAACATCCTCTTCTATAACAATTGTTGCGACCGCTACTGAAGATGAAGTGCATAGACCATATATCATGGTTTTTGTTGATGATTTTACTCCCAAAAAGTTTGAAATCAATGAACCAAAAATGACTATTACCTTAATAGATAATCTTGTTTTAGATAAGCATCATATTCGAATAATGAAGATTAGCGAGTGTTCATCATCTCGTGTCGGTTATCTTAACGTTGAGACTGATGGGGCTTTCCTTCTTTATGAAGAAAAAAAGAAAACCAAAGTAGAAATATTTGGTGATTCAATTACTTGTGGCTATGGAGTTGAAGCTAGCAGTAAGAATAGTCCTTTTAAGACCAGCGAAGAGAATTTTGCGCTAAGCTATGCTTATCTTTTAAAAGAGAAACTTGATCTAGAAATTCAAGCCGTATCCGTTAGTGGTTTTCCTCTCTATCGTTCTATTTATAGTGAAGGATCAAAGATAACAACCATTCCTGATATGTTGA
>JAEZSD010000028.1 GCA_023422095.1 Bacillota bacterium | reverse complement strand
TACTTGCTATCGAAGATGTCATGACCATTTCTGGTCGTGGTACCGTCGTTACTGGCCGTGTCGAACGCGGCAGAGCAAAATTAGGTGATGAAGTTGAAATCGTTGGTATTCGCCCAACTCAAAAGACCGTTATCACTGGTCTTGAGTCCTTCCGCAAAGTCTGTGACTTCGTTGAAGCCGGCGACAACGTTGGTGCTCTTTTAAGAGGTATCAACCGCGATCAAGTTCAACGTGGACAAGTTCTTGCTAAACCAGGAACCGTTACTCCTCACAGCAAATTCAAAGGTTCAATCTACGTTCTATCCAAAGAAGAAGGTGGACGTCATACAGCTTTCTTAAGCAATTACCGTCCTCAATTCTACTTCCGTACCACCGATGTCACTGGTATTATTACTCTCCCAGCTGGTGTCGACATGGTTATGCCTGGTGATAACGTTGAATTAACCATTGAACTAATTCACCCAATCGCTATGGAACAAGGAACCAAGTTCTCCATCCGTGAAGGTGGCCGTACTGTTGGTGCTGGATCCGTCAGCGAAATTATCAAATAGTTTATTTGAAATAATTAATAAATGCTTTCTCTCTTGAGGAAGCATTTTTATTTAAATAAAAAGGTTTTTAACGAAATAAAAATCAAGTATATTAATAGTATGCCAAAAACCCCCGCGACAGAAGAAAACGATAACGTTATTGAGATAGCTCCGATCGGTAAAGGAAAGCGAATCTTACTTTTTTTTGCTGATTTTTTCTTATCTTTTTTGATGTCATTTATCATTTTTAACGTTGCGGTTACACCAATTGGTTATTTAATCACTGACTACGACACAAAAAGCGAAACATCTTCAACCTACGAGAATATGAAACTTGATATCCTTTATGGACGCGATCTTCTCTATTATCACGACGAAGACGATAAGTATTTGTTCTCCTATAGCCTTAGTTTTACCTATGATGTATTTCTATCCTATTTTTGTCTTGATGAGGAGATATCTCCCAGTGTCAATTACCCAGAATACGGACATAAAAAAGCTAATGATGTCATTTGGACTTATTACCACAATATAAGAAATAACGATTCACAATACGCCACTTTATTTGAAAAATATAATGTCGATGAATATTTTGAAGAGATAGACAATGAATTTGCTTTAAAAGCTATATATAAAGAGGAACTTGCCCCTTACTTTAATCCTACGAGTGATCTTTCCAAGCAGGGAATGAACTACTACGATGAGATAGGCCAAAAATTCTTCTTCAACCTATATGGCGAAGTCATCAGCGATATTGAACAAAATGATATAACCTACTCTGGAGCAGCCTTGTCGTATAATAATGCTGATGTTTTTATCCGTAAATTTGAGACTTTTTATCGAAACTTTTTCACTTATTCTTCGATTATTACGTATGCTATTATTTGGCTAGCTTATTTCTTTATCATTCCCCTTTTCCGAAAAAAACATCAGACCATCGGCATGTCTTTGATGAAAATACAGCGATTGAACATTCACCGCCTAAAGTTATATTCGAAAGTAGAATCCGCTCTTTCAAGTATCTATCCCTTATTCACCGGAGCTTCAATTTGTTTTCTCTTGCCGATGACCATTGTTGGAGTGGCTTTTCCATTTTCTTTATCTATTTTAATTTACGTGATAGTGATGTCACTTTTATTCCAATTAGTTTCAGCTATCTTCTTAATCTTTAATTCATACAATCGAACCATTACCGATTGGTTTTCTCAAAGTGTGTGCGTGTCGAATGAAAATGTAGACGCTATTTATAGCATTGAGGATTATAATAAAGGGCAATGATGAACGAAGAACCCATTAAAAATGAGATAAAATTGGAATACTATACTCCACCTTTTTATCGTCGTGTTTTAGCTAATGTTATTGATGTTATTTTCTTTTTGCTCGCTTTCGTTGCACTTTTTATTGGAGTTAGAGAAATAGTTACTTCAACTTCAGAGTATAAAACCAACATTGTTGCCATGGCACAAATTAAGGTCGATAGTTGCCTATATATTCCTGATAGTCTTAATACCATAAGCAAAATATCGGAATACATTGAAGCTGAAGAAAAAGTTCTTCCCGAAGACATAAAAGAGGTTGTTGATATTGTCAGTGTTTTAAACAACACCAATCTTTTCGGTACCATTGCCCAATTCGATGGCGCTCAGGCCTCTATTGCTGGGTTTCATTCCTATTGCGCTGAGGTTTGCACTCCTGAGAGTTACGCCATCATCATCGCTGATTATGAGAATTTTATGTTAAGTGATGAGCTTGTCGACAAGGACGGTAATCACTATTTTATTAAAGATGTTGATGAAAAAATCATAAAGAATCCCGATTGTACTGAAAGAGACGCGGTCATTTATTCGAAAGGTTATGCTACCTATATTGATGAGCACGCTCAGGGTTATTTGTTAACTTCTGTCCCGTCATATTATGAATATTCCCGTTATTTAAGTAACATGTTGCTATTCCTTGAAATCCCGATTTCATATTCTATCTCTGGATTACTTATTTTTCTCCTACCAGTTTTGATTTTTAGAAGAGGCAGAATGACCTTTGGAAAAGCTATATATCGTATTGGATCCGTGGACGCAAATTTCTTTTCGCCAAAAATCGGAAGAACATTGGCTCGCTTTTTTATCTTTTATTTCGCTGAACTAATTCTTTCTTTATTAACCTTTGGTGTTCCATTTATTATTTCCTTCTCTTTAATGGTCTTTAGCAAGAAAAAACAAGGATTTCCTGACTACATGCTAGGAATTCTCGAGGTAGATTGCTATCGCACCAAGATTTTTATGTCAAAAGAAGAAGTTGCCCTTAAAGGTATTAACACACATTCTAAAGCTGTAGACTTCAAAGTCAGGGAAAAATTATAACTATTATATAGGACTATCTTTTTTTCTTGTTATTTCCATTTGCGGACTTTTCCTCATCGTGTATAATAATTGTGGTCTTATGTTATACATTGGAGGACATTCAATACATGACAAAAAATAAAACAATGGGGCTTTTTTTTGCTTCGTTTTGTTTATCTGTCGCCATGGCAATTCCGGTGACCTTGGCAGTCAATAGTTCTTCTCTACCTGCTTCAGCGAATTCTGTTGCAACAAGAGAGATCGGTAAACGAAGTAGTTGGGAGCCTGATGCCGCTGAAGTAGAGGTGGATACAAGCAAACTATCTGCTCTTACCATTTCTTCTTCTATTACTCCGTCGAGTCACTCTTTTACATTCACTTTTTCCACTGGTGGACAAGGGTATTCAGATACAACTTCTACTTACCTTGTTGCGCCATCCGATGAAGGCTATCAAGCCGTCTATGAAGAGGTCAATGGTATGACCACTGAGGAAAGAACCCTCCGTGACAAACAGAACTCATTAGACGAAAACTTTGATGCCATTCCCGACTTTAATGCCTATATCTTCAGCATTACTCCAACTTTAGGAAAATCAATTTTCTTACCTAAAAAAATCTTCCGTAACCATCTATTTGGTCTCTCTCCAAGTAGCATAGGCGTCGGAGCTTATGACTTTTCAAAACTAACTTTTAGTGAACCAGTTAATTTAGCCCAAGATATCAATATATATATCCCAAGCAACATTAATGACGTTTACGTGGATAGTTTTCTCAATTTGGACACTTGTTCTTCTCGTGTCCATTTTTATGTTGAACTATCTCAAACTCAAGTTGAGGAACAATGGGATGCTGGTTGGAACCATGGCGCTTCAGTTGTATATGACTTCTCATATGCAGACAACGCTGCGACTGTTTCTGGCTTAAGAGGGTCCGCTCTATCTCGCATTACGGAATATGAATACGATACAGAGGGAAACATTGTTGAATTAGCCACCGAAAACATTATCGTCGCGGGCGTTTATCTAGCTCGTGGTGGTGCTAGTCTTTTCGGAGATGAAAATGCAAACTATTTCCTTGGTTATTTTAAAGAAGGAAATGAATTACCACTCTACCTTGAGTACCAAGTTGAAGTTTCTGGACAACCCAACGAAACTCGTTATGAGCAATTCCTTCTCGCAAGCGAAGATTCTCTTTATAATTCAGTCGGCGCTAAGATTTCTAGTTATTCAACCACAATTAGTATCGATATTAGACTTTCCGCTGATGAAAATGTCGACGTCGATAGTTTAGTCATCCACAATATTTACGCCAAATCTGACAATCCAAGCACAATTGAACCAGATGAGAGCGCAGTGTTTTATATTGCTCCCCGAAAGGTTTTTGCTCAATCCTATGAAATAAGTGACTTCCTTGATATTTCTTTCCAAGGGATTTCCCATTTCATGGGCAACACTTCTGTGAAAGCAAACATTGTTAAAGGAGATGCCTCCATCTACCAAGATCTTAATCCTAGTGGCTATCGATCAAATCAAGCCAACATCGATAGTGGTAAGTCTTATATTCGCTATCGCATTACTTCTCTATCTCAATCCCAATACTTAATTGGTTACGGAGGCAACAAAGTCTCTCAATTCGCGGTGGAATCACCTATTAGCCAATACGTTTTATCTTCACAGGTAAACAAATTCGCTTATATCTTTAAAGATTCAGATGTGGCCTCTGATTTCGACGTTAAATCACTTAACAGTCTCGCTTTCATTGGCTTCTATGTCAGCATTGACGTCTACGGACAAAACGGACCTCTTGCTCGAACCAATGTTGCTACTAGATTCGGCTTTGTTGACATCATGTCCCCCGAAGATACTGCTAGTCCATTTGATGCGGATAGTCTTATCCTCTGGTTAATGGTCAGTTTTGTTGGCCTTTATCTAATCGTTAGTACTGGACTATTCTTCTTCTATAAGGAGAGATACAAAAACGATGAATTCCGTCGTTTGAAACCTAAGAAATTCTTGTTTAAAGCAATGTTAGGTTTATTCGGATCGCTCATCGTCATTGTTGCACTTACCTTCACAATTTTACGAGCGACATTATTCGCTAATGCCATCGTTGTCTATAACCCAGTAGATCCATTCATCATTGTCTTCATGATTGCTTCTGTTCTTGTTATTGGATACTTCATTAAATTCATTGTGGTCCAAACAAGAGCGGGAAACCAACGCAGAAAGGCTCTCAAGTTGAAATTAAATGAAGATGTCGCCGAAGACGGCACCAACTAAATATTAAGGAGTTAATAAAATGGAAATTAGAATTAAGGATTTAACAAAAATTTTCCCGGGTGACGCGAAGAAAAATATTCGCGACACGATTGCCGTTAAGGATTTAAATTTCACTGTACCAGATGGTAAACTTGTAGGCTTACTTGGTCCTTCTGGCTGTGGAAAATCAACCACTCTTTACATGATTTCAGGTCTCCATGTCCCCACTTCTGGCGAAGTTTGGTTTGGTGATCAAGAGGTCACTAATCTTTCTCCAGAAAAAAGAGGAATCGGACTTGTTTTCCAAAACTATGCTCTTTATCCTCATATGACAATTTATAAGAATATCGAGTTCCCACTCACCAACTTGCAAGTTGAAGTCCCACTCGTTACCTTTTTCGATTTCGTCGTTGTCTATCAATACCAATTAAAGAAAAACGATGTCGTTGAAGGAATTTTAACCAGCGCTTCCACATTAGCAATGAAAATTGGTTTAAAAAAGAACAAATTCGCTTTTGAACAAGCAGTTTCAGCCGACGGTTTATTAACGTTGACTGTCCGCTTCTTCAATGTCGATCCAAATATCAAAAAATTGTTTGTTGAAAACTTCCCCAAAATTATTGACGCTAAAATAATCGAGGAAAGTGAAAACCAAGCCAGCGAAGCTCTATTTGATAGCAGTTTCCGGGCGACAGTTGGTTTCATCAGCCCTCACCAAATCATTGAAATGACATTCAAGGGACTCTTGGCTCAATTTGAAACTAGCCAAATGGATGAGGTTATTACCCTTGTTAAAAAGGCTATCAAAGCATTTGGACAACCTGGCGAAGTTATCATTACTAACACTCAACACGGCTATGAAGTCATCGCTCGTGTTTATCATTTGGCAGCTCTTAAGATGGAAGCCTGCTTAGAAGCCATTCGTGCTGTCACGGCTTTCAAAAATAGTCACTATGTCGTCACAAACGTTGTCGATCATAACCTTGAAAAGGAAATCAAAAAGTTCTTCAAAGTTAAGAAACTTGGAATCTCGGATTTCAAATTATATTTTATCGAATCTATTACCAAGATTTATTTCAAAATCAACCGCGTTTGCAAAGAAGACATTCAACACATTGTCGATGAATTAACCGAAAAGTATCAATTAAGCGATGTCCAACTCGACACCGTCCAAGCTATTGCTCATCGCCAACTAACTAAAGAAGAGAGACGCAATATTGTTTATGAAACCGCTAAATTAGTTCAAGTTGAGGACTATCTCCAAAGAAGACCCAGCCAACTATCTGGTGGTCAACAACAACGCGTTGCCATCGCTCGTGCTCTTGTCAAAAAGCCAAGAGTTCTTTTACTTGATGAGCCATTGAGTAACCTTGATGCTCGCTTGAGATTACAAACACGTGAAGAAATTCGTCGCATTCAAAGAGAAACTGGCATTACCACAGTCTTCGTCACCCATGACCAAGAAGAAGCAATGTCCATTTCCGATCAAATCGTCGTTATGAAGCTCGGTGAAATGCAACAAATCGATTCACCACAAGTTGTTTATAACAACCCATCCAACCTCTTCGTTGCCCAGTTCCTCGGAACTCCCCCAGTGAACGTTTTCCATGGTGTTGTTGAAGGCAAAAAAGTCATGATTGGTGATGATTGCATTTTCGAAGCTCAAAAAGATATTGGTCATAAGGCCGTTTACGTCGCTATTCGTCCTGAAGGCTTTGTTACTCCAAACGATTCTGATACCAATTTATTCCATACTGATATTGAAATGGTTCAAGTTCTCGGCCGTGATGTTAGCTTAGTTGCCCATCGTCCAGAATGTTTAAAGGATTCTTTCAAGATCATTATTTCCTCTGATGAAATCAGCGATGTGAAAAAGATCTCTCTCAAAGTGAAACCTTCCAAATTATTTATCTTTGATGCTGAAACCGAAGAAAGAATTTACGTGAAGTAGGTGATCATATGCTTGATAAAATAATTGAATTTTTCAAGAATCTAAGGAAGCGAAAGGTGGCCCCTGGCGAAGAGGTTATTTCAGCTAACGATTCCTTGTTCCTTGAACCCATTCCTGATATTCCGGAGGGCTACAACGCGGAAAAGAAAACCATCGTACGTCTAATCGGAAAGAAACGCGTCAAAAATCCTTATCAGGTTACTGGTATTGAAGATGTCGCTAGCAAGAACAACTGGAAAGCTTGGGTTTATCTCGCTCCAGTCGTCATTCTTATTAGCGTATTCCTCTTATATCCTTTAATTAATACGATTTTTATTTCCTTTGCTGATGGCTATAATTACGCCACTGGACAATTCTCCGGCTTCACACTTGACAACTTTGGCATCATTTTTGGTCTTGTCAAGGTCAATGGTGGACAAGAAGTTAACTTCGTGAAATACGCGATTCCCAATACGCTTATTCTCACCTTTGTCACAGTCCCAATTGAAATTATTCTCGCTCTTATTATTTCAGTTTCATTAAATGCCCTTAAATGGTTCCAAAAATTCATTCAAACTGTCTTTTTCCTACCATATGTCACTAATGCTGTCGCGGTTGGTCTAGTATTCTCCGTTATCTTTGATAACCAAGGTATTATCAACTATGTCTTCAATAGTGACATTACTTGGATTTATGGTGCTAACCGTTGGGTCGCTATGATTCCACTAAGTATTTACATCATTTGGTCTGGCATGCCTTTCAAAATCCTCATCTTTTTGTCCGGATTACAAGGCATTGATAAACAATATTATCAGGCTGCCCAAATCGATGCTTGCCCCAAATGGAAAGTTCTCACAAGAATTACTTTCCCACTCTTATCTCCTCAAATTCTCTATATCATGATTACCAGCTTCATTGGTGCGTTTAAGCAATACGCCGCCGTCGTCTCGATGTTCGGTGGTCCTGGCACCCTTGGTAAGAACTCGGTTATTCCTGATATGGAAACTATTGTTTATTATGTCTACGACAACGTTGAAAAAGGATTTACTTCCCGCGCTGCTGCGGCTGGTGTGTTCCTCTTCATTGTTATTCTTGCTTTCACATTCATCCAATTTGGAGTTAGCAAGAAGAGAGTTTATTATTAAGGAGGATATGGTATGACCGAACAAGTTTTACAGCCTATCAAATATGTCGACTTCCGACATGAAAATGTTCAGACCAATATCGTCCTATCTTTGAAGGAAGCCGGAAAAACCGCTGATGCCATTCGCTCAACTGAAAAAGTTACTCGCATCATCAGCACTGTCCTCGTCTATCTCTTCATTCTCGTATTAGCTCTCACTGTCTTATTCCCGTTCTATTGGATGATTATTACATCATTGAAACAAAGAACTGAGATTGTATCTGCTGTTCAGACATTCTTTCCCAATATCGTCATGTGGAGCAACTACGCCTATGTGTTCCAGGTATTTGATTTTGGGACCTACATGGTTAATACTATAATTGTAGCTGCAGTATCTACTGCGGGTACATTAATTACGACCATCTTTGCGGCTTTCGCCTTTGCACGGTTGAACTTCAAAGGCAGAGAAGCACTATTCATGATATTCCTCATGACTATGATGATTCCTGGTGAAATGATGGTTATTTCTAACTACTTAACAGTTAGTGCCTTTGGTTGGATCAAGGATCAAACTCTTATCGAAGCTTATGCCGCGATGATTGTTCCTTTCTGGATTAGTGTCTTCCACATCTATTTGTTAAGACAAAACTTCAAACAAATTCCAAACGAACTATACCTCGCTGCTAAAGTTGATGGAAAGAGCGACTGGTCTTACCTATGGAAGGTCATGGTTCCACTTGCTGCCCCAACCTTAATTTCCATTGTCATCTTGAAATTCATGGGAACTTGGAACAGCTATATTTGGCCTCAATTAGTTACTAAACAAGATGAATTTAGACTCATCTCTAATGCTCTTCGTGGATCGGCATTTACTGATCCCGATACCGGAACAGTTGAATACGGTTACCAAATGGCCGCTTCATTCTGTGTCACGGTGCCTTTATTCCTCCTCTTCGTGTTCTTCAGAAAATATATTATGAAGGGCGTCGGTAGAG
>JAEZSD010000025.1 GCA_023422095.1 Bacillota bacterium | reverse complement strand
TGATGAAGCTCGCTGGACCACAATGTAAATATATGCATGCCTTACCAGCTGACCGTGGCAACGAAGTCGAAGATTCTGTCATTGATGGACCACAATCAGTCGTCTATCAAGAAGCGGAAAATCGTATTCATACCGCTAAAGCTGTCATGGCCTTATTCGTCCACGATAAATAAGCTACTGGCTTAATTAATTTAAGGGTGTCGTAAGCGACATCCTTTTTTTAACATTTGTAAATGTGATATAGTTTCTTTACTGGTAAAAATTATGGAATGGTATTACATCCTCTCGATTGTTATTGGCAGCATGGTTGTCCTATTTGGTATTTATCTCCTCTTAGGAGTTTTTGTCATTGAAGCCTTTCTATCGAAGAAATCAATCAACAAAATCTTTAAATTCAACGCCTCTCAACCGAACAATCCTTTCTATAACCAAGTTGATCTTAAATGGTTTCATGATGAAGAAATCTTCCGTATCGTTTCCATTAAGTCTTTTGATAAAAAGAAACTAAACGCTCATTATGCGATTAATCCCAAACCGAGCCATAAGTATATTATTTACGCTCATGGATGGGCTGGTTCTCCTGACGAAGAGACAAAAGTTTTAAGAGATATCTATGAAAAACAAAACTATAACATTCTCTGCATTGAGCAAAGAGCCCAATGGGATAGTGATGTCAAATTATGTACGATGGGTATCAGAGAATCTCGCGATTTATTCAACTGGGTTGATTATGTTGTCAAGCATGATGAAGAAGCCGAAATAGTCCTTTATGGTATGTCCATGGGAGCGGGAACTGTCGCGATGATTAATAAGTACGATCTTCCCTCCCAAGTTAAGTGCTTAATTGCTGATGCTGGTTTTACCAGTGTCTATGACTCATTTATCGTTTCTAGTAAAAGCAGATTTGGTGGGCTAGTGGCCTCAATCTTCATTTCAAGTGCTTATATCAATTTAAAACTATTTCATGGTTTAGATATTAGAAAAGACTCGCCAGTCAATGCTTTAAAGCACTGCCACCTACCAATTCTATTTATCCAAGGTGATAAAGATCAAATGGTCCCATATGCATCAATGGAAAAACTAGCTAATGCCCTTCCCAAACATATCTATCGCGAAACAGTTTCTTTTCCTGGCACAATGCATGGTTTATGCGCAGTTGATGATTACGAGCGATATTATCGAGTGCTTACCAATTTTATTCAAAGATCAATACATTAGCGGTATTTGCATTCGCTAATTTAGTTTTAAATTTCAAGAGGAGGATTATCTATGATTAAGATCAATTCATTACTGACCCGTCTGGTCTTGCTCTCAATTGTTTTCGTGATGGCTTTAGTCAATCTTGTGATGAATGTGGCGGAGGGATTACCATTCCCCTACATCGATGCAATATTCTGCTTTATTATTCTATTTGGTATTGCCATGACTGTTTGGTCAAAACGTGTTCCATTCCATCGCTACCCAGGAGCTTTTTTGCCATTGTTAGCCCTATTGGTGACTTCTTGTTATTATGGCATCATCAATATCCAAGTGGGAACCGCTTTAACTATTACCATTGGAGTTCTTAATTTTGTCCTCGTTTTTGTAATTATTGATGCTTTCAGCTTTGCTGCTCATGTAATTATCATCAAAAAGTTTCGTCTGATTGCCCATCTTCTATTAGG
The DNA here is from genome assembly GCA_023422095.1 of Bacillota bacterium. Taxonomy (GTDB): domain Bacteria; phylum Bacillota_I; class Bacilli_A; order RFN20; family CAG-826; genus JAAYDH01. The sequence continues at coordinate 8,665 of JAEZSD010000025.1, read as the reverse complement.
GGCTGTCATAATCATTGTTTTAACAATAGTGGTGCTTCAACTCATTAACTATGCGAGAGCGGATGCTTTAAGCGTTACAAACGCCTTGAGCGTTATTAGCCTTCTTGTTTCTGGATTGGCTATTCCGGCGAATATTCTCTTGCTGATTCAAAAATCTAAAGAGCAGTAAACACAAAAAGTTTGAAATTCCATTCATAGATATGATAGTATCTAAAAGCAAACTTACTTTGGGCGACATATTGTCCAAGGCGGAAGGAGAAAAAAAGTTATGAAAAAAGGAATTCATCCTGAAACACATCGCGCAACAGTGACCTGCATCAGCTGTGGTACAACCTTTGAAGTGGGAACCACTCTCAAGGAAATCAAAGTTGATACTTGTTCCAATTGCCACCCATTCTATACCGGCAAGCAAAGATTTGTTCAAGCTGATGGCCGCGTTGATCGTTTCAACCGCAAATACAACTTAGACAAAGACACTAAGAAATAAGTAAATAAAAGCCGGTTTACGCCGGTTTTATTTTATAGGAGGCTCATTTGCCATGAAAAAAAGATTTTACATCACAACTCCAATCTACTATCCCAGTGCGAAGCTTCATATCGGACATGCTTATTGCACGACTTTAACCGATATCTTTGCTCGCTATAAAAGACTAAGAGGTTTTGAATGCCGTTTCCTGACTGGAGCGGATGAACATGGGCAAAAGATTGAGAAGAATGCCGCTTTAGCCGGTAAGACTCCTCAAGAGTTCGTCGATGGCATTGTCGAAGGTTTTTATAAACTTTGGGAAGCCTTAGACATCTCAAATGATGATTTTATTCGCACCACTCAAGATAGACATACTAAAGTGGTACAAGACATATTCAGTATCATGTTAAAAAAAGGCGATATCTACCTTGGCAAATATGAAGGATGGTATTGCAAAGAATGCGAAGCTTTCTGGACTGAAACGCAAGTTGGTGAACAGCACCACTGTCCTGACTGCCATCGTGAAGTTCAAACCGCCGAAGAAGAAGCTTACTTCTTTAAGACTTCCAAGTATGTTGATCAACTTTTGAAGTTCTATGATGAGAACCCTAAATTCCTCGTCCCTGAATCTCGTAAGAATGAAATGATTAATACATTCATAAAACCAGGATTAGAAGATCTCTGTGTTTCCCGTACTTCGTTCTCATGGGGTATCCCTGTGAAGGAGAATCCTAAACATGTCGTTTATGTTTGGCTTGATGCTTTAACCAATTATATCTCAGCATTAGGATACGATAGTGACCATCCTGAATTGTTTGAAAAGTTCTGGCAAGATCCAGAATCGGAAACCATTCATATTCTTGGAGCAGATATCACTCGCTTCCACGCCATCTACTGGCCGATGTTTTTAATGTCTCTCGGCCTTCGTCTTCCTGACCGTGAATTTATTCATGGTTTGTTGATGATGAAAGATGGCAAGATGAGCAAGTCCAAAGGCAATGTTGTCGATCCATTCCCCTTAATTGAAAGATATGGAGTCGATGCCGTGAGATACTATTTAGCGAGAGAAGTTATCTTTGGCCAAGATGGTCAATTCACTCCTGAACAATTCGTTGAGAGAATCAATATGGACCTCGCAAACTCATTAGGCAACTTGCTTAACCGCACAGTCAGCATGATTAACAAATACTTCGATGGTGTGATTCCTGCCTATCAAGGCAAAATCACTGCATTCGATGGCGATTTAGAAGGAATTTGCGAGAAATCGATTAAGAATTATGAAACTTATTTAGACGATTTAAAGATTACCGATGCGATTATTTCGGCCAACGAAATCGTCACGAGAGCCAACAAATATATCGATGAAACCACTCCCTGGGCATTAGCGAAAGATCCTGAAAAACAAAAGGATTTAGCTAGTGTGATGAATCACTTAGCCAACGCCATCTTCATCGCTGGCATGCTCTTAAAACCAGTCTTAGTCACCGCCAGTGATAAGCTGTTTGATCAATTAGGATTAAATGAAGAGTTAAGAAAATACGAGAATGTTTATCACTTTGGAATTATTGGAAATGTCAAAGTTCAAAAAGGTGAACAGTTGTTCCCTCGCTTAGATAATGAAGTTGAAGTCCCCGCCATCCAAGAGATGATGAAGAAATAACCATATCCATTAACAATAGACCGACTCTTGTAACTGGTTTCAATTGTTGAAACCTTATTTTATAAAGTATTATGTATTTTCTTTTTAAATTTATTGTTTTAAAATCATATCAATGAACACGATTGTTAAAAAACGACTTAATACGTTAATTCTATTATTCTTTATTGCTGGCCTTATCTTTGTTTCTACATATTATTTTTTTGTCAATGTTTCCCCATTTTATTTAATTATTAATGGAGAAAAAGCTGATTATGTTTCTTGGATTTGGTTCTTTGGCAACATAGCTCTATCCATTCCTTGTTTTGTTTTCCTGGTCATCTGTCATAGAGTTTTAAAAGAAAAGTCTATTTTTGCGACCAAATCAATTTCGTTAATTAGAAAAGCTGGAGCTTTACTGCTTATAGCCTCTTCAATATATTCAGTATTTAATTTTTGCTTATACATTATTTATGCAGCAAAAATTAATGCCTTCTTTTGGTTTCCCCAACTTTCACTATTTTGTATTGGTCTCTTGGGAATAATAATCAGCATTGTAATTTTAGTTGCTTGTCACATTCTTGAAGAAGGGCAAAAAATTAGAGAAGAAAATGAGTCCTTTTTATGATAGAAATGAATTTAGATGTAATGATGGCAAAAAAGAAGATGTCTCTTACTGAACTGGCTTCCATTGTTGGGATTACTCTCGCTAATATGTCCATTTTGAAAAATGGTAAGATTAAAGGAATTAGATTTGAAACGTTGAACAAGATTTGCGAAGCTTTAGAATGTCAGCCAGGCGATATCATTACTAGAAAATGATTATCGCTATATAGAAAATATTTATCGTAAAACAATAACACTTCTTGATTTTCGGATGTTATACTATTTTAATTAAAGAGGAGGACATCCAATGAAAAAGAGTCTTTTAATTATTGCTTGTTTGTCATTAGTCACAAGTGCTGTCTTTGCGCTTAGTGGTTCTCAAACATATTCTTCGTCTGCTTCTTCACCCCAATTAATTGGGCAATTTTGTTTGTCGGAAGCAGTACAAGTTACAACCCCAGTGATAATTCCTTCTTCTCGTGTTGCTTTTGTTGAAAGCACGGGCAGAACTGTCTATTCCAAAAGAGCCGATGATCCCTATTTTCCGATGCCTAATTCCATAGAACATATTGATTATAATAGTTATTATTACAATCCCCTCGTTTATTATTATTTTGCTATGCCAAATGGTTACGAAAGAATAACTGAAATATTTAACCTTTATAATGATATCGATTCATTAATTAAAATGGTCGAATATCTTGAATCAAAAGCGTTTGGATTTTCTGCAAGCTATGGACCTGTTGACCGTTTGAATTTAGTCATTGGATATGTAAGATCTATTAATTCTGACTATGTTGGAGACTACATTTCTAGCATCCTTTGGAACAATATTTGTGGATCGATTGACACATCGTTCATAAATTATGTCGATACTGATGATACACATGGTCTCCGTGTTGCTGAATTTTTTGCTTCTTTTATCTTTTATAGCAAGTATAATGTGGACATTCACGGCGATATTGATTCCAATTTTCAAAAAAACAGCAACAATATTCCCTTAGAATTTATTGACCCTTTTAATAGCACAAAATCAATTGATTTAATTCATTTATTTGCTGCCTTGGATGGCGTGTTTGATGATTCTATTAACGCCCATTTTAATATGCTAGATTTTTATGCTGAAAGAGATTTAGTTTCATGGGCCGGCGACATTCAACAAGCTTTGAACTATTTTTTCGAAAATAATGAGTCAATATATGAAATTGGCTATTATGACTATACTTCATTTACTCAAGTTATGAATATTGCCCCTGCTGGCGCAACTGATCAAGATATTCTTGGCGATATTGATGCCTATAACATTGCAAAAAACTTTATTGATTTAGGTCAAACTGATATTTCAAATATATTGTATTATTACTATCATCAATCAAGCTTTAATCGATATGAATCTTTCATTCACGCGTGCGCTGACGACATTAACAACGACACATGGACAGATTTACAAAAATTTAGTTATAAGGTTTACCACATGTGTGGTCTTCAGCTCCAAAGCAATGGGGATTATTGGAATGTTTGTAACATTGTCCAGCCAGTTTATTGGTTAATGATGGTCGACACGAGTTTTCCTCCTTATGACATGCTAGAACAAATGGCCAATCTATTCTATTCATACATTGTTTTGATGTCCCAATAGTTTTATCCTTGTCTCATACTATTTTATGAAGATTGCATCTTTTATGCTCTATCGGCGTTATTTATTTATTCCTTTACTATTCCCCATGATTTTAGGGAGCAGCGCTTTATTGATTCTAAATGATCCTATCTCTCGGCAAAAGGAACAAAGATTGACCACATATGATTTTGTCTCAGAAAGTATCTCTTTCAAATCAAATGTCAAAATGACCTACCAAGATGAGCAAGGAAATAAAACAACCTTTATTGCTGAGACAGGAAAAGAAATAATCGACAACTTATCCACTTTTGAATTTGAGTACTCTCAACATTTTTATTCTGATAAAGGCGAAATAATCATTAAAGCAGATGAATATTCCATCAGTTTTTATCGTAATCACCAATATATTCGCGTTAATCGAGAGGCGGAATACGGTTTTATGCGCATCGATTCATTTTCAACTTTTTATACAATTTCTTTAGATAATCACCAAGCACTATTTGATTTGACTTCAAGCTTTTGGGAAGCAATAAACGGAAATGAGAAAATTACTCATGATTAAGGATAAAGTTATTTACATTTTCACAATTGTAATTGGAGTGGTTTGTCTTTCGTGGCTGTTCCCTTTCATGGTTGCCTCACCCTATTATTTTTCCTTTATTAACCACGATCCAAATTTAGTAGGATGGTCTTGGATGATGTTTTTATTTAATTGCTTTTCAATAGGATTAACAATTGTTTTCGTAATGGTTTGTTTTTTCTCAAACAAAATTAAAAATCAATTTTCTCTCCGATTTGATAATATTCTCACAATTGTCTTTTATTTTGGCTGTGTTCTTAATTTGTTTTTCGCTATCTACGTCACAACTACAGCGAACGGCGATTTAATATTACATCCCTTTTCAATTGCTAATTACTATTACTCCCTCGCATTTTTGGTTTTCTTTGTTTTCATAATGATTAAATCACGAAAGTTGGAAAAAGAAAGTCAAAAAAGTGAACAATAGTTTGTTATTTTTGCATCATACTTTTTTACACAACCAGTATTAAAAAATTGAAGAAGTTGTGCAATGTGGTATTATATGTTTAAGTAATAAACATGTTTGATAATATAACAAAAGGAAAATGCCTTGATATATCTTCCGAAGGTAAAGGTGTCGTTAAAAATGGTCGAGACATCATTTTTGTCGATGGTCTTTTCATGGGCGAAGAAGCTGAAATCAAAATCTTATATCAACGAGCGGGTGTTTATTTTGGCAAAGTGGCAAAACTATTAACAATGAGCAAAGACCGCATTCAACCAAAATGTAAGATATGTACCGCCTGTGGTGGTTGCCAATATCAACAACTCGCCTATCCCACTCAATTAGCCATTAAGACCACGAGAGTGCAAAATGCGATTAAACGTATCGCTCATATTGAAAACGTTGTGGTTAAACCATGCATTGGCATGAAAGAACCATATCATTATCGGAACAAAGTTCAGATGCCTTTTGGCAAAGATAAATTTGGTAATATTATTTATGGTTTCTATAAAGAAAATAGCCATGAAATCATCCCTGTCGATGAATGCATGATTGAGAATAAAAAAGCCGCGCCTATTTTAAGAACGATTAAAGACTTATTAAAGAAACATAGAATCACTATTTATAACGAAAATAATGGGACTGGTTTACTTCGTTATGTCTTAATTAGAACAAGTTATCATTATGAGGAACTCATGGTGGTCCTAGTGACAACCGAAATGAACTTTCCTGGCCAACGTAACTTCATTGATGAACTAGTGAAACTACATCCAGAAATTACGACAGTCGTGGAGAATGTTAACAGCAGACACACGAATGTTATTTTAGGATTTAAAGACAAAGTACTATACGGCAAAGGCACAATCAAAGACGACATTCTTGGCCTAACATTTAATATCTCTGCTTCAAGCTTCTATCAAGTCAATCCAGTTCAAGTCGAAGTGCTTTATAAGACTGCTTTGGACTTAATTGACATTAGGAGTGATCAAGTAGTCCTTGATGCCTATTCAGGAGTGGGCACAATCGGTCTAATCGCTGCGAAGAGAGCCAAGAAAGTAATATCCGTGGAAATATCTCATCAGGCTCATTTGAACGCCATAGAGAACGCAAAAAACAATAATGTAAAGAATATTGAATTCTTTGAAGATGATGCGGGCAAGTTCATTAATGAATATATTGACCAACTAGATATCGTCATCATGGATCCTCCCCGAAAAGGTAGTGATGAGAAGTTCCTTTCTTCAGTATTATCTCGTGAACCAAAACAAATCATCTATATTTCCTGTGACCCTGAAACACTAGCGAGGGATCTTGAATATCTTAAAAAGAAATACGAAGTCACTTTTGTGCAACCTGTTGATATGTTTCCATTAACTAGCCACGTCGAGACAATCGTTAGCTTGGCTCTAAAAGATACAAAAGTATAATTATTGGCGAAAAAACCAGCATTTTTGCATTTCGAAATGTTGGTATCACTCAGCCTTTCTTAAAATACTCCAAATATGTTTCGGAATACTGCGCATAAAATGCCACTTACAATACCATTGAACAAGTGATAACCATTGTTACAATTACCTCCATTAACTACCGAATGATTTTCGAATAGATAATAGATAGGCAAACTATTTTTTAAAATGGGTAAATTATGGTAAAATATACCGATGAAAGAGATTAACTGTTCACATCTAATCGAGGCTAAAGAGGCAGATATCCAAGATATTCTTGAAGCAATGAAAAGACTTCACCAAGAATTTCCGAGTCATTTTTTCGTTCCTTCAACAGCTGAAGAATTAAAAGATATAATTGTGGGTAAACATGGTTTCATTAGTCTTTTGAAAATCCAAGATCAACTCGCAGGCGGCGTAATTGTCGTATATCCCAATGAAAAGACTCATTACTTATCAAATCACGAGTTTTCTCAATGCGCTATTATTGACTCGATTTTTTTGGACCCTCAGTTTCGCGGGCAAGGAATTGCTCAATTATTAATGAAATCGGCTCTGGAAAGATTAAAGGGGACTCCTTATATATACGCAAGTGTTGCGATTCAAAATATACCCTCTCAGAAATTATTCCAACGACACCACTTTAAAATTTATGAACAAAAAAAATTATACAATAACTATGAACGTTATGTATTTTTGCTGACAAAGGGCCATTAACATGCTTTACAAAACAATTAACTTATCTGCCATTGAGCGAAACTATCGCAAATCACTTGAAAAATCAAAAAAACATGTTTTTCCTGTTATTAAATCAAATGCCTACGGCTGTGGTTTAAAAGAGGTTGTTAAAACATTGATTGGAAAATTTGATATACCTCTTTTTTGTGTTTCCTCGCTTAATGAAGCGCGAGCATTCTTACGCCTTAAGACAGGTTGTGATGTTCTTGTATTTGAAACGCCTCGCGAACGACTCGTTGACCACCCTAACATTGTTTATTCACTTAATAGTGTCAAAGATACTAAAGCATTCTCACACTTAAAAAACCGACGTGTTCACATTCAATATGATCTTGGTCATCATCGTAGCAGTATTTGCACTAAAGAAAAGCTAGATGAAGCGTTTTTACTATGCCAGCAAAACGATATTCAAGTTGATGGCCTTTATGGTCATTTGCGTATCCAAAGTGATCAAAAAGCAATTGACGAAATCAAAGCATTATTTCCTTATTATCAAATTAAATACAAACATCTATGTTCATCAGAAACATATCTCCTTGATGTTGGTAACGCCATTCGTGTTGGATCAAATTTATATGGTGATGGTCTTGACGCCAACTTTGAACAAGCAATTGAACTATATACATATGCCTCACGAATCATTCGTGCTCATAAAGGAGATACATTTGGCTATTATCCGGGCTTCACCGCCACTGAATCGTGTTTGCTTGCTGAACTCCCAATAGGCTACTCTGTTGGTTTCTTGAGAAACTACAGTGGAAGTATGCTTTATTGTAATAACCATCTTTATCCCGTTGTTGGCGCTATTTCAATGAACTCTTTACTAGTAAAAATTGACCGTTATTTATCAAAAAAGGCCAAGTTTTTCTTGACTTCTAAAGACTACCCTTTAACTTATTTTGCACAGAATAATAGCCTCTATAATCCCGAGATGCTACTCCTCTTTCACCCAGAACATATTACCTATCTAAATGATTAGACAAGAGACTTAATTTTTTCAATCAATTCAAGAAGGAAATTTAAAGTCTTATCTTTGCTATCAAAAAGCGGATTGTATTCCACAATATCAGCCGATGAGATTGTAAAGTTAGTAAATAAGTAATCGACGATGATTCTAACATCGTCTTTTTT
>JAEZSD010000050.1 GCA_023422095.1 Bacillota bacterium | reverse complement strand
GTTCAAACAAACATTCGATTTCTCTTTGATTTTTTTTCATAAAATTTGTTCCTTAACCTACTGATAGTATATATAAAATTAAATTAATTGGCAAGAAAAACAGGCAATTTTTTAGGTGCCTGTTTTTTTAAAATGATTACGCTCCTAGTTTTTTGATTCTTTCTAAACGTTGGCGAGCGTATGTTTCAGCTTTATTGAGCAATTCTTCGGCTTGTTCTGGATTGACATGTGGTAATTGTGAGAAGCGTGTCTCAGTCATAACAAATTCTCTGAATTTACTATAATCAGGCTCTGACATATCAACAGTAAGTGGAGATTTTCCTTCTTTAGCGAGACGAGGATCGTAACGGAAAATTGGGAAGTATCCGGAAGCAACTGCTTTTTTCTCTTGAAGCATGGAATTTGAAAGTCCGCCTTTGATTCCATGATTAACACATGGCGAATAAGTGATGATAAGACTTGGTCCATCATAAGATTCAGCTTCTTTTAACGCTTTGATAGCCGCGAGTGGGTTGGCGCCTAGCGCGATTTGAGCGACGTAGACATTGCCATAACTCATCGCCATTAAAGCGAGATTTTTCTTAGCGGTTTGTTTGCCGGAAGCAGTGAACTTAGCGATTGATCCGGTCTGAGAAGACTTGGAGGATTGTCCGCCAGTATTAGAATAGACTTCGGTATCGAGGACTAAAATATTGACGTCTTCTTCGTTGGCTAAAACGTGATCGAGTCCGCCATAACCAATGTCGTAAGCCCAACCATCACCACCGATAATCCAAACGGATTTGTCCTGCAAATCACGTTCGTATTGAAGCACTTCTTTGACGTTGACATCCTTGCTTTCTTTAACTAAGGAAACAAGTTTAGGAGCAATTTCCCGCATCTCAATGCGGTTTTTGATATTAGCAAAATATTGATCAATAATCGCTTTTAATTCAGGCTCAACTGTTTCTCTTTCCTTAGCGGCACTAAGGATTTCAATGATGTGTTTAATTTTCGCATCAGTGGCCACTCTCATGCCATATCCGAATTCAGCGTTGTCTTCGAATAAGGAGTTAGCCCAAGCCACGCCTTGTCCATCCTTATCAGTGTTGAATGGAGTAAGTGGTGTTGAACCACAGTAGATGGAAGAACAACCAGTCGCATTAGCAACGAGCATATCCTTTCCGAATAATTGAGAGACTAAGCGGTAATATGGTGTTTCTCCACATCCTGCGCAAGCTCCAGAAACTTCCATGTATGGCTTTAAGAATCCAACGCCTTTAACGGTGGCCTGCATAGCAGCGGGGAGGCGATCGCCTTTGTATGAGAGTTTGTATAAGTAATCAGCAGCGACTTCTTGTGGGAATTGAGATTTGGCTTCCATCATTTCTAGAGCCATCATATCGGAGGTGAGTTTTTCACCGGGTTGTAATTTGCTGATTGATTGTTTATTAGCTAAACACTCAGCGACACACAAGCCACATCCAACACAGTTCTTGGTGGAAACTTGAATGCGGAATTTCAAACCTTGTAAGCCTGGGCCAAAAGCATTCAAATAATCATCTTTAACGATAACAGGAGCTGCAGCGTATTCAGCATCATCCATTAAGACTGGACGAATTGTTGCGTGAGGACAAACGAATGAACATGTATTACATTGAATACACTTATTCTTGTTCCAGTGGGGGACACGGTCAGCAATGCTGCGTTTTTGAATGAAAGAAACATCATTGCGCATTGTGCCATCTAATAATTCATATTCAGTAAACTTGCTAGTTGGGAGATCATCACCACCTAAGTTATCAATAATGGTAACAAATGAGTCGAAATAATCATCGCCAGTGAGAATAACTTCAGCTTTGGGAGATAATTTTGCCCATTCAGAATCAACTTTTACTTCGCGTAATCCTTCCGTACCGGCATCGATAGCTTTCCAGTTCATCTTGACAACATCTTCACCTTTTTTGGCATAGCTCTTTTCAGCGAATTTCTTCATCCACTTATTAGCTTCTTCATAAGGCATGATGTCGGGATTTAAATAGAAGAAGGAGGCTTGGAGAATGGTGTTGGTATGACGACCCATTCCAACTTCGCCAGCAATCTTATTGGCGTCGATGACATAGAATTTAGCTTTCTTAGAGGCTAATTGATATTTCATCCGATTGGGTAAAACTTTGATTAATTGCTCATCACTCATATCAGTATTGAGCAAGAATGTTCCACCTTGTTTCAGATTTCTAATCATGTCGAACTTCATTACATAAGTATCGAGTGAGCAGGAAACGAAATCAGCATTTTGAACATAATATGTAGAGTGGATTGGTGTTTTTCCAAAGCGCAAGTGGGAACGTGTTGCTCCACCAGCTTTCTTAGAGTCATAGGCAAAATATGCTTGAGCGTATTGATGTGTTGCATCACCAATAATCTTGATTGAAGATTTATTAGCAGAAACAGTTCCATCAGAACCTAAACCATAGAACAAGCATGAGGTATAGTTGCCTTTAATATGGAATGATTCATCGACAGGAATGCTGAGATGAGTGACATCATCATTAATTCCAACCGTGAAACTAGTCCATGGTTTTTCGCTTTCAAGGAAATCATAAACAGATTTAATATCTCTAGGTTGAGTGTCTTTGCTGCTCAAGCCATAACGACCACCGAAGACTTCGATGTCAAGTTTGTTGGCTTTAAGTACAGAGACAACGTCCAAATAGAGTGGCTCGCCAGTAGCGCCCATTTCTTTAGTGCGGTCCAACACGGCGATGCGTTTGACACTCTTGGGAAGAACTTCTAAAAAATGCTTGGAAGAGAATGGACGATAAAGGTGAACTTTAATCAAACCAATCTTCTTATCTTTTAAAGCATCGATAACTTCAGTTGCTGTTTCAGTAACAGAGCCCATCGCCACGATAATATGAGTGGCATCCTTAGCTCCGTAATATGTAAAAGGGGCATAGTGACGGCCAGTTAAGCGAGAGGCTTCTTTGAAATATTTATCAGCAATATCAACGACGCGAGCAGCGTGAGAGTTCTGGGCTTCACGGCCTTGGAAATAAATGTCATCATTTTCTGCACCACCGCGTGTAACTGGGTGGGTATGTGGGTTAAGGGCTCTCGCTCTAAACTCTTCGACTTTGTCCATCGGTAAGAGTTTCTTCCATTCCGCATCATCAACGAATTCAACGTTTTGAATTTCGTGACTGGTTCTAAATCCATCAAAGAAATGACAGACTGGATAGGAAGCGTCAATTGCAATAAGGTGAGCGACTGGAGTCAAGTCAGCCACTTCTTGAACACTATGGGAACAAAGTAAGCAAATACCAGTTTGTCGGATCGCATAGATATCTTGTTGATCGCCGAAAATGGAAAGACTTCTTGTCGCGATGGCTCTTGCTGAAACATGAAGAACAGCAGGAAGTAGTTCGCCAACCCATTTATAGATGTTGGGGAGCATTAACAATAATCCTTGGCTAGCAGTATAGGTGGCGGCTAAACCACCAGCTTGTAGAACACCATGAACGGCACCAGCGGCACCAGCTTCAGATTGGAGTTCACTAACTTTAACAACTGAACCAAAGTAATTTTTCTTTTTTTGTGAGGCATAGACATCCACATTCTCCGCCATAGTAGAGGAAGGAGTTATTGGGTAGATGGCTGCAACTTCTATGAAGTTATAAGATTCCAATGACGCAGCAGTATTACCATCTACTGAGAGCATTGTTTTTTTGATTTCTGACATTTTTATTTCCTCCTAAAAATACCAAGATAAGTATAAAGATACTTAGGCTCTTTTTCAAGACAATTTCAAAATAAAAACCCTCGTGGAGGGTTCATATTATTTCAGCTCTTCGAGATACTTTTTGACCTTTTCTTTCAAATCATCGTGCTTTAATGAAAAATCAATGACGGCTTGAACGTAACCAAATTTATCGCCAATGTCATATCTTCTTCCAACAAAATCATAAGCATAAATTTTATTAAGGCGGGCTAAGGCGTCAGTCAATTGAATTTCTCCACCCTTTCCAGGCTCTTGTGTTTCCAATAAATTAAAGATATCGGGGGTGAGAACGTAACGGCCGAGTGCGGCATAACAACTGGGAGGATTTGATTGTGGTTTTTCCACCATTCCCTTCATGAGGATTAATCGACCATCCTCGCTGATTGGATCAATGACTCCATATTTTTTTGTGGCTTCAAGAGAAACTTTTTGAACTCCAAGAATGGAGCATCCAGTTTTGTTATAAGCATCAATCAATTGTTTTGAAGCGGTTGGCCCTTCATAGTTGACAATTAAGTCGTCTCCAAGAATAACTAAGAAAGGTTCATCACCGACTGATTCCTTGGCACAAAGGATGGCGTGGCCAAGTCCTTTTTGCTCATTTTGATAAGCATATGAAATCTTTGCGACAGTGGCAATTTTCTTGATTATCTCAGCAAATTCGCCATGATTTTTGCTTTTTAGATATTCTTCATAGGCTTCATCGCGTTCGAAAAAGCGTATGATTTCTTTCTTTTGATCTGAGATGATTAAGACAACTTCATCACATCCGCTGGCAACAGCTTCTTCCACTTGGTAAAGAAGGGTTGGTTTATCGATGATTGGGAGCATCTCTTTAGCTAGCCCTTTAGTAGCAGGTAAAAATCTAGTTCCTAGTCCAGCGGCAGGAATAACGGCTTTGCGGATGGGTTTCATGGTTATTTTTTCCTTTTTTGTTGTTCTTCGGCAATGAGTTTTTTGAGGATTTTCAAATCTTTGTCGTTTAATTCAGTGTTGGGATCGAGCAGACCACCAATGGTCATTTTCTTATAGATAAAATCGCCAATCGATGCATACTGATCTAGTATTTTTTGAGTGACGAGATTCTTTTTAATTGGAACAGGCTTCTTCTCTTGTGATTTTTCAATGTACTCTTCAATAGCTGGGACAAGCTCGGTTAAATCGTACTCATAGTCCATATTAACCATTGGGTCAAAGTATGAAAGAGTTTCGGCGATAATCTCTGGGTACACACCAAGAATCCGAGACAATTTCTCAGTCGTAATATATTTAGCTTTGGTTTTTGCCATCGCGGCCAGATATTTTTTCAATACCGCAATACTTGGAGTTTTCATGATGTTCATCAACTTCCTTAATATTCATTTTAGGGTGTAAACGAATATTTCTCAACCTTTCATATAATAATGCCACTATTTAACCCTTTTCTCGATAAAAATGTAATATTCTTCATAAGATAAAAAAAGAGAGAAGCTATTGCTTTTCTCTTCATATATTCAACAGACTCTCCAAGAGAATCGAGGAATATTTATTTGGTGATCCCTAAGGGATTCGAACCTTTGACCCACTGATTAAGAGTCAGTTGCTCTACCAGCTGAGCTAAGGGACCATCAATGCTTGATTATTGTATAACAATAGATTTTCGCAAGCAAGATTTTTGTATCCTTATTGATTTTTTAAGAATGAAAAATTGTCGCCTGAATAATCAGCGGCATGAATTACTCCTGTTTGTTCTTTCATATAATCGTAAATTAAATCGACAGGGAACTTGCTCAGGGAAGTAACGACGTCTCGATTTAAGAAGTAGTCATATTCTCGACTAGCGTTTTGGTGAAAAGCCAAATAATCATAAACCGCGATGAGATAAGTCAAATTATCTTGGTAAGTAAAAGGATTAGCTGAATATGCGTAATTGCCACTTACGCGTCGTAAATCAGAACCTTTTACATTCATAATCACAGTTCGATTAGTAAAGGGGAAGGCAGAGAATAAGTCGGTATAAGTAACATCACCCATCGGGAGATTGCTGCGACCTTGGTTAACCATTCCAAGCACGACATCATGACCTTGTTCATGGGCATATTCGTACATAGCCTTAGCCATCATATTTGGCGCTTCTAAAGTCTTGGAAAAACTAGCATCCAATACTCCCGCAACAGAAGCGGCTTTTTCAATTAGTTCTTCGGTGTAATACTCATCGACAATGGCTTTTGTGGCGGCATCATCACTTTCAAAGGCATAGATGTTTGAAACACTACTGTCACTATTGGAATAAACTTGACGAGATGGGCAAGAAACGTTCCCATCATCGTATTGAAGAGCGAAATTGGCAATGTACTTGCCATTATTTCCGGAGTTAAGAATTGGGACACTATTGACGATTTTGTTGGCAAAAGTGTGGTCGTGAGCGGTGAAAACACCATCAACATATCTTTTTCCACTGACAGGCGAATTGAAACTCAAAACAGTCCTTACATCGCTTTCAATGCTGCTGGTTCCATCGTGGATACTCGCAATGACAATATCACAGTCAAATTCATCTCTTAAACGATTGCTATTGGTTTTAACAGCTTCAATTTCATCTTCGAAATCAATATCATCAACATTCGTAGATAAAATATCTTCAATTTGAGCGG